>NZ_JBFATL010000036.1:0-92775 GCF_040678315.1 Streptomyces sp. NPDC052721
GGCCCCTCTTCCATGCCCCGGCATCGGCCGACTCACTCGATCCAGGACGCTGTTCGAACCCAGCCGACCACGCAAGCGGATAGAGAACAGGCAGTTAGGCAGCCACTTTGGCGCGAGCCTCGAAGATCATGGCCCCAACGTCGTGCTTTACCGGGCAGGTCCACAGACTGCCCGACGCGCCGGAAGCTTACGGGGCCATGATCACTCGCGCCAAAGCAGCTCCAGCCCAAAGCCGCTCCACCGACCTGTCGGATCGCTGCGGCAGGGAAATTAGAAAAGTCGCATAGCCACAGATCTCGGCGGCAGCAACGGTGAGATACGCATCTCTTCCCGGGACCAATCCCGGAATTCAGGACGTCGCTCGGCGCGCGGAATAGCCCAACGACCCTTATAGTATTCGGAAATCTCGCCAAGCGGGAAAGAGAAGGGCGTGAACTGATCCGTCTCCTGCCGGAGGAAGGCCCTCCATCCGACCCCGAGCGGGGCCAGGTAAACCTCCCGCTTAATCCCATGCCGCAAGAGGTCGCCAGAAAGTCCCAGCTTCACGAGGGCGGTGCGGATGGTGCGCATCTTCCAGTTAGGCCCCTGGCCATACGAATTACCGCGGAAGTTTTCATCATCCTCAATCAATGACACAAGTTCACTGAAAAGTTCTTCGGAGAACTGAAAGTGACCGAAACCTTCCGTGAATCCGACTGGCTGGAAAACTCGACGATCGTGGAATTTGATACGGTTATACACACTCGATCGACCGAGTGCCGACGTGGTGGTAATGAGGACCGGGCGGGAGTCTTTTTCCTTCCCCAAGATATGGGTCACTTTCCCACTATACTTCTTTTCAAGGAAGGAGGTAACTTCATCCGACACCGTGCAGAGAGCGGCAAGTTTACCGGCGATGAGCTGCCTGTACGGCTCAACTGCACCCAGAACGAACGCGTCGAATACGTTATAGAGACGCTCCTGCCGATCACTTGGCGTCCAGTCGATCATATTGTCACGCACGCGCAGATTGAAGACCGGGTCCCCTAGCGCGAAGATTCCGATCAGTTTCCCATTGAAACCATCGGTGATGATGAATCGCGTTCGGCGCCCGTAGCCCTGAGACACCGGTACGCTCCAGTGCAAGCTGGCGAACCGGAAAAGGGCTGCCTCCTCCTCTGTGGCAACGGGGCGCACTTCCGGCTGAATTCTCGCCGGATCAACCTCCTTGCCATCAGCAAAGAACGGAAGTAGACGATCCTCCCATGCGTCAACAAATGACGCTGCCTTTTCAAGTACTTGTCGGCGTTGCGTCTCATGCAGAGCGCGGGTGACCTCTTTGGCGTCGCCAGCAGGACGGACTAGCAAGCCTCCTTGCAGTTCGAACCCTGACGCCATCAGCTCCTTAACAAGGCGCAAGCGCAAGTCACTCGCTTGAGACACGTGCTCGTCCTCCTATGCGTGTGCGGGGAGCCCAGCACCATACCGGGCTCCCCGCACCCATGTGCGCGGCCAGCGGAGCTGGCCCCTCACACCTTCCGTCACTCCATCATCTCACCCGGCATCTCGCTCTCCTCCGGGTACTCCCTGTCGGGGTCGACCTGGTCCTGAGCCAGGGTGAGCAACACGTTGAGCCGGTTCGACCACTCGATACGCTCGGAGACGTAGGTAGCTCGGACGGCTGTCGGTGCGTCCAACTCGCACTGGCCGATCGCGAAGAGCAGCAGTTCCAGACCTGTGCGCAGTTGCCGACCCTCGACGCCGGGCACACCAGAGTACACGTCGGTGAAGAAGCGATGAGCCTTGTTAAGGAGCAGCACCATCTGCCCACCACGCTGCTCGACTCGGAAGAACGGTCCCCCGGTGATCGACTCCGTCTCCACCTTGAAGGGCTTGGAGGCAATCTCCTCGTTCTTCTTCTTTTCGATTACTTTGGGATCAATGCCGGTCGCTTCGGCGATCCTGTCAACTTCCTTTTGGAGGTTGACCTCTGCCTCCCGCTCAACCTCTTCCGGCGCCGGCCTCCGCCGCACGATCGCTTCGGCTTCCTCCATGACCCGTTCAGAGGGCCGAGGAATCTCGGGGCTTGCTTCGAGCAGTGCGCTAACGTCTCCGTCGTCCTCACGTCGGCGTCGCCGGAGGTCTTCCAGAATGCGAAGGAATCCGGCCTCTTTGAGCCTGTCCCAGATGCGATCGGAAATGGTGATCTGCTGCTTCGCCGTCGTAACCCCGAACTCCTCATCGAGTTCCGCCGGGAAGTCGAGCTCCAGACCGATGAGCCGGTCATAGTTGACAAAGGTCGTCAATGGATTGCGGACGATGACGTCCAGTTGTCGGCCGTTACGGCAAACAACGATACCGTGGTTTTCCTTGCGGATGGCCAACCTAGGGTTCGCATTCCGTCCTTGCGCCGGCCGAGTTTTATCGACGGAGAAGAACGTGGGCGGCATGTAGGAGATCCGCAGCTTGACGACGTGTTCCTTCTTACCATCGCTGCTCTTCACCTTGATGGGCAACTCAGGCAGCGCTTCCGCTCGATCATGGTCAAGGTCGAAGTAGCGCGCTCCAGGCGTGACGAAGAGCGGGTCGAGCGATTCGACCTTCTTGCCGTTAACGGTGATGGCGGTTTGGCGGAGGAAGCCCCTGTACACGAGACCGAAATGCTCAAGGAGCTTGGTCTCAAGCACCTTCGTTGTCTTCCAGGTGAGCCTGTCAAGCTTCTCCCACACGACAACTGTGCTCAACCCGTCAACCCCATCGGGGAAGTTTTTGTTGGCGTAATCGACAACCCATTTGGGGAGTTCCTGCACCTTGGGCTGAGGAACTACGACACGGTTGGTCTTGAGGTCGATGTATTTACCGAGGCCGATTTCCTCTGTGTCCATGGTCACCGCATGGAACGGACCCGACTCTGTGCGGGAATAAACGGTAAACCTCTTGCCCTGGCTAACCGAAGCGCTCGGCAGCCCGTAGCCGTAGCGCCCGAAGAGATTTCGACTGCCCTCTCGATCCGTGCCACCCCACACTACGGCCGCCCGAATCATCTTTTTCACCATTCCATAACCATCGTCAAGGATGGCGATAGACTCGGGTTTGGCGTCGCTTTTTCCGTAACCAAAAGCGACATGAACGTTCTGAGCGCCCGCCTCGACCGAGTTATCGATAAGTTCGTCGAGCGCCGTCCCGCAGCTCTTGTAGCCGAGGTCTCGAATCGACCGGACGAATGCGTCAGCGACTGTCAGGCCGAAGTCGAATCCCTCCTTCTCCACCTTGTTGATGTATGCCTCCTGACGCGCAATGACCGTAGATTTCTTGCTCATCAGACATCCCTCTTTCTGCAGCCATTTTTGGGCCGCACTGTTTTCGAATGTTTGGGGGCGCGCATCAAGCGCGGTGGGTGTGAGATCGTTACACGGCTTCTATTGGCCGAGAAGCTCTAATGCCCTAGAACGGGGTGAGCTGATTGGTTACCTGTTGGCTGGGGATCCCGCTTAAAGGGACCACTTACTCAGGGGGTCGCCACAAATGGGGGCGAAACAGAAGATGACATGAAAGACCCTCCCGGATGTAAACACAGGAGGTCGACTCACGTCAGGGACTGTCGTCTCAGCTTCTGCAGCCACATTTGGACCGCGTTGGAGGACGACCTCCGTCTAGTGCAGAGGACTGTAGCACAACAGCACGACCTCAAGTGCCGTTCGCCACACGGTCAGTTGAGAGCCAAGGGCGGGATGGGCTTGACCTGCACTTATTGATCACCATGAAGTTCCCGCATCAGTGCAGGCCTTGATGCAGCAGTGTGCTTGGACGCTATGGCCGGCGCGATCCCCCGGGGAGCGGGCGGTGCATCCCATGCCCTATCCCCCACGCGTCCTCCTCCCTGGCCTGCACTGGCTCACTCAACACTGCGACGTGGTCTGCTGGTTGGGATGTTGAACCTCACGCACCTCGACGCTCCGCGGCTCGACACCACGGTGATCGATTTCGATCTCGTTGTCCGCTCGCCGAGGGAGGTCAGTTCACGTCGAAGGTACTGCGAACAAGAACAAGTAACGCTTGTTAGGATTCGGATCCCGACCGCGCGCGAGATCTCTCCAAGCGACTAACACGGACACATGTCCGGAAAGGTGGTCCAATGCCTTCCTCGCCTCGCAAGATCAAGGCAGCCGATGCCACGGCGGCAGTAGAACTTATTACGGACAAAGCAGTCGGACGAGAAGTCGCCGGTTTTGAAGTCTTCGGCGTCAACAGCCTCAAGACCCTCGAAGACCCGGCCCAAATTTCCTCACAGGTTCTAAGGAAGGCTGAACTCAGTGAGGACCGGATCTCACTCACCTTCGATACAATGCGAATCGAAATCGATCTTCAACGTGCAGGATCGGTGGTTTGGTCTGACGAGCAACTATCGGTCGACGATACGGCCGTCTCCCGACGACCCACCGGACGGCTGGTTTTCTCTGAGTCGGGCGTTCTTTCATTCGAGGAACCAGCCAAGACCAAGCGTATTGGATTCTGGATCAAGTCATTGACTCAGTAAGCCGTCCCTCCGAGGTAGTCGCTGGAGGGATCGCTGATCAACAGGCGGCGACACCGATGCCAGTTGAGCCCAGCGCCGTGGACTATACGTGGACAGCGTGACGGTAGAGACTCGTAGTCAGCAGGCTGACCAGGGGGAACGCGCACAGGGCGAGAGCCCTCCGGAGCCGTGTGCGCAGTCTTTGGGCACCTCGTGCAGGGTGCCCCCGGCAGGATCGAACGGTGCGGACGTAGCCCGGCGTGCCGGTCCCGCTCCGGATTCGCGGCGCCGAATATGCTGCGAGGACGTCCGACCCGACGTGCTTCATAGTGCGCAAACACTGACTGCCGCACGGCGGCGGCTCTTCCCCACGGTCCGGATGGCGCAGCCGCCGCATGCTGGAAGGGATGTGGCATGAGGTCTCCAGGCGTGCACCTGCGTGAGATCACCGATGACAACCGGGATGCCGTTCGTGCCCTCCGCGTCCGACGTGATCAGAAGCAGTTCGTCGCCTCCGTGTCCAAGTCGCTCAAGCAGGCGGCGCAGAATCCGGAGGCCAATCCCTGGTACCGCGCGGTGTACGTCGGTGACGAGCCCGTCGGCTTCGTGATGCTGTCGTGGAAGCCGCCGGCTGGTCCTTACAAGGGGCGGCACTTCATCTGGCGCCTCCTCATCGACAAGCGGCACCAGAGGCGGGGCATCGGCCGAGAGGTGCTCACCCAGATCGCCGCCCTGGTTCGCGCGGACGGCGCCACCGAGCTGCTGACCAGCTACGACCCCGGCGAGGGTGAACCGTGGCCCTTCTACCAGAAGTTCGGGTTCGAGCCCACCGGGGAGATCGATGACGGCGAGATCGTTCTGCGGCTCGTCTTCCCCACTCAGTGAGCCCATACGGGAAACCGCAGACAGTTTTCCGCTGGTCACCTGACCAAGAATTTGGTGGCTCCTGGAAGTCGGCGGGCAGCGGCCGACACCCTGCGACCGGACGCGAGGAAGCCCCCGGCCTGCGCGCGGACACGGTGGGGTGGCAGGCGGTGACGGCCGTGTCCGGGGTGGGAGTCGAGCGTTCGGCCCCGTGTGGGGACGTCACCGCTGGATCGTGTCGGATGAGCTGTGGGACCGCCTGGAGCTGTCGGATCAGTCGTCCTCCGGTGGAGTCCACGCGGCCACGAGGTCCAGCAGGCCGGGGAAGCGGGTGTTCAGGTCGGTCACCCGGACATGGCTGCGGCGTTCCAGGCCGTACTGGCGCTGACGGGTGATGCCCGCCTCGCGCAGCGCCCGGAAGTGGTGGGTCAGGGAGGACTTGGGGCGGTCCAGGCCGAACCAGCCGCAGGTGTGGTCGAACTCCTCCGACTCCAGGAGGAGTTTGCGGACGATCCGCAGCCGCAGGGGGTCGCTGAGGGCGCCCAGCACCGTCTCCAGGCGGAGCTCGGAGACGGGGGGTTCGGGGAGCGGGGCGGGGAGGTCCGGCGGCTCGGGCAGGGTCTTGATCGGTCCGGCTGGTCCTGACTGCCCGGTCTCCCCGGCCGGTGAAGTCCGGCCGGTCCGCTGCGTTCGCGCTGTCACCTGCGGCTCCTTCTCCCCCTGCATGCTTATACGACTCTGATCGTACAGCGTGCTAGGTTCGACTTTCCTCGTACCAGTACGAGCGAAGTCGTACTGACCGCGTCCGGGAGGTATGTCCATGACCGAGGTGATGTCCGATGCGCGTGCCCGGGCGGGGAGCGGTGACGTGCCCGTCCGGTGGGTCTGGCTCGCCGCCTGGCCCGTGACGGCCGTGTTCGTGCTGTCCAACGCGGCCACCCCGCTGTACGTGCTGTGGCAGCGCGAGATGGGGTTCAGCAAGGGCACGCTCACCGTGGTCTTCGCCTGTTACATCGCGGGGTTGCTCGGTTCCCTGCTCGTCTCCGGGGTCGTCTCCGACCGGCTCGGCCGCAAGCCCGTGCTGCTGCCCGCGCTCGGGCTCGCCCTCGTGGCCTGCCTGGTCTTCGCGACCGCCGGTGGCGTGGCCGCGCTGATCGTCGCCCGGCTGTGCACCGGTGTCGCCGTCGGGGCCGTGGTCTCGGCGGGGATGGCCGCGGTGACGGACGTGGCCGGGCCCGACCGTCGGCGGCTCGCGGCGCTGCTCGCTTCCTGCGCGATGGTGTTCGGCGCGGGAGTGGGGCCGTTGCTCGCGGGGGTGCTGTCCGAGACGCTGCCCGCGCCCACGGTCACCGTGTTCGTGGTGGAGGCGGTGCTGCTCGTCACGGCCGGCGTGGTGGTGCTGCGGATGCCGGTACGACGGCCCGTGCGGGGCGGTGGCGGTGCCGGTGCGTGGGTTCGGGTGCCGGGGGTGCCGCGTGGTGCGGGCCGGCGACTGGCCCTCGGAATCGCCGTGTTCGCCCCCGGGATCACCGCCACGTCCTTCGTGCTGTCGCTCGGGCCCTCGCTGCTGTCGGGTCTGCTGGGTACCGGCAGCCGGATCGTTGCCGGGGCGCTGGCGTTCGCGATGTTCCTCAGCGCCACGGGTGTGCAGTTCGCGGTACGACGACTGCGCCGCCGGGTGGTTCTGGTCACCGGGGCCGGCGCCACGGCTCTCGGGATGCTGGCACTCGTGGTCGCCGTGCACGGTGGCTCGGTTCCGGCGTTGGCCGCTGCCGCGGTGCTGGCGGGGAGCGGACAGGGTCTCGGTCAGCTTGGCGGGCTGTCGCTGCTGAACTCGACCGTGCCGGGGGCCCGGCTCGCCGAGGCCAACGCGGCGTTCAACGTGGGGGGTTACCTTCCCGCCGGGCTTCTTCCGGTCACGGCCGGTTATGTGAGCGACGCGGTGGGGCTGACGGCGGGGGCGACGGGCTTCGCTGCGGTGCTGGGCGCCTTGGCTGTGGGCGGGGGCGGGCTGGTGCTGCTGCGGTGGGGCCGGGTGGGGTCTGCGCAGTGAGCGCCCGGTGCGGGGGCTCGGCGGGGGTGGGTGCGCTTGCCGGCGGCGACAGGGTGCCTCTCCTCAAGACCCCGGAGGCGCGGGGCACTGTACGAGCAACCGCAGCGGGCCCGCGCTCGACGCCCCGCCGCCCCCACCCGCCCCACGGCGCTCCGCCGGCACCGTCACGCCGGCCGCTTCCGTGACGCCGTCTTCTTCGTCGTCGTCTTCTTCGCCGCCGTACTCTTCGAGGCCGCCGTATTCCTCGCGTTCGCCGTGCTCTTCGCACTCGCCGCCTTCTTCGTCCCCTCACCCGCCTTGGCCGTCGACTTGCGTGCGGGTGCCGCCTTCTTCGTGGCGGCCGTCTTCTTCGCCGTCGACTTCTTGCCCTCGGTCTCCTTCGGCTCGGCCCGCCCCCGTTGCAGGGGTCTGACCTCGGCCTCCTCGCCGGGGGGCGGGGCGCCGCGGGACTCGCGGGCCGCGCGGACACTGTTCTCCAGCGCGGCCATCAGGTCCAGCACCTTGCCGCCGGCGGCGGGCTCCGGGGTCTCGGGCGGGGCCTCGCCGGAGGCCTTCGCGGCGATGACCTCCTCCAGCGCCTCCCGGTACTCGTCGTGCAGGTCCTCCAGGTCGACCTCGCCGAGGGTGTCCATCAGGGCGTCGGCGAGGTCGAGTTCCTTGTCGCGGATGGTGACGGAGGTGTCGGGGGCGACGCCCTCCGGGGAGCGGACCTCGTCCGGCCAGAGCAGGCCGTGCATGGCGATGGCGTCGCCGACCACGCGGAGCATGCCGAGGCGTTCCCGGCCGCGCAGGGCGTACTTGGCGATCGCGACCTTGTTGCTGCGTTTGAGGGCCTCGCGCAGGAGGGTGTACGGCTTGGCGGCGGGGGCCCCGCCGGCGGCCAGGTAGTAGGCCGCGCCCATCTG
This sequence comes from Streptomyces sp. NPDC052721, assembly GCF_040678315.1. NCBI lineage: Bacteria > Bacillati > Actinomycetota > Actinomycetes > Kitasatosporales > Streptomycetaceae > Streptomyces > Streptomyces sp. NPDC052721. The sequence continues at coordinate 8,318 of NZ_JBFATL010000036.1, forward strand.
GAGCGGGTCGATCCGCTCGGCCGGGACGAAGGCGACGATCTCGATCGTGCGGGCGGTCGGGATGGGGAGGTGGGAGAGGTCCTCGTCGGTGATCGGGATGACCGAGCCGTCGGCGTCCTCGTACGCCTTGCCGATCTCGGCCTGGCTGACCTCGCGGTCCTCCAGTTCGCACACCTTGCGGTAGCGGATGCGGCCGTTGTCCTCGGTGTGGATCTGCCGGAAGGAGATGGCGTGACTCTCCGTGGCGTTCACCAGCTTGATCGGGATGCTGACCAGCCCGAAGGAGATGGCGCCGTTCCATATCGATCGCACGTGCCGCACCCTTCCCTTTGCCGATTTTTCCGGTTCGTCTGGGATTGTCATCCTATGACGCCTATCACAGAGGTGGAGGGGCGCCGGGTCGCGCTCAGCAACCTGGAGAAGGTGCTGTATCCGGAGACCGGCTTCACCAAAGGGGAGCTGCTGCACTACTACGCGACCACCGCCACGGCCCTGCTGCCGCATCTGCGCGACCGGGCGGTGTCCTTCCTGCGCTATCCGGACGGCCCCGAAGGGCAGCTGTTCTTCACCAAGAACGTGCCGCCGGGTACGCCCGAGTGGGTCACCACGGCCGAGGTCCCGCGGTCGTCGGCGGACAGCCCGGCCCGGATGGTCGTGGTGCAGGACCTGCCGAGCCTGGTCTGGGCGGCGAACCTCGTCACCGAGTTCCACACCCACCAGTGGCTGGTGCAGTCCCCGGAGGAGGCGGACCGGCTGGTCTTCGACCTCGATCCGGGCGCGCCCGCGACGGTCGTGCACTGCTGCGAGGTCGCCCTGTGGCTGCGGGAGCGGCTCGCGGCGGACGGGGTCGAGGCGTACCCGAAGACCGCCGGGTCGAAGGGGCTGCATCTGCTGGCGGCGGTGCGCGGCAGCTCGTCCGAACAGACATCCGAGTACGCGAAGGCGCTGGCGGTGGAGGCCGAGCGGGCGATGCCCCGGCTGGTGGTGCACCGGATGACGAAGAGCCTGCGGCCGGGGAAGGTGTTCGTCGACTGGAGCCAGAACGCGGCCCGCAAGACCACGGCCACCCCGTACACCGTGCGCGCCCGCCGGCTGCCCCTGGTGTCCGCGCCGGTGACCTGGGAGGAGGTGGCCGGCTGCCGGCGCCCCGGGCAGCTGGAGTTCCACGCGGAGGACATGGCGCCGCGCTTGCGGGACCACGGGGACCTGATGGAGCCGCTGCTGGATCGGCGGTCGGCGGCCCCGTTGCCGTAACGGCACATCCCCCGTGCGGGCTGACTTCGCTACAGCCTCCCCCACGTGTTGCGGTCCCGGGCCATCCCGTGCAGCGCCTCCACGTCCGCCGGCTTGAGCACCCCGCCCAGCCGGGCCAAGGCCGCCAGCTCCGTGTCCGTCATGATCCGCACCCCGCGCGGCTGCGCCGTCACGGTCACCTCGGACGGGTCGACGAGGGCCAGCAGCGGGCGGACCTCGGCGGTCAGGGCGTAGGAGGCGCGGTCGGCGTCGGCGCGCAGCCGGCGCAGCAGCGGCTCGGCCTCGCGGCGGCCCAGGGTGACCATCGGGTCGGCGACCAGGACCCGGCTCTTGCGGGCGTACAGGGCGTGGACGGCGAACAGGCCGCCGGGGCCGATCACCAGGTGGTGGATGCGGTCGCCGCCGGGCAGGGGGAGGGAGTGCAGGGTGTGCCAGCCGGCCCCTTCCAGGCCGTCCAGGGCCTCGCCGACGGTCTGCTCGGCGGTCAGGGCGCGCCGGCGCGGGTCGGGGCGCAGCCGGTGGACGGGGCCGGGATCGCGGTCGAGGGCGACGAGCAGGGCCTCGCCGGGGCGGTTGGGGGCCAGGTCGTCGTCCGGGTGGAGGGTCAGCCGGGCGAGTTCGGCGGGGGTCGGGACCGGGGGCGGGCCGACGGTCACCGGGCCGGTGAGGAAGGGTTGCAGGGCGTGGAGCACATCGTCCCTGCTGTCCTCGCCGAGCAGGTTGACCCGGCCTGTCTCACGGTCGTACCAGGCGATATTGCTGCCGTCCTCGCGGCAGACGTACAGCCGTTCCCGGCCGTGCCGGAAGGCCGGCACCACGCGCAGTCCGCTCATGCGCCATCACCCCTCGACCATGGGAACAGGCGGGGTGCTCCCGGGGCAAGACCGGTTACCGTGGAGGGCGGCCCGGTGAGGGGGAGTTGGGGAGGCGCCGTTGCGGACCCGCGGAAAGCAGCCCGACGTACCGGCTCCGGACAGCCCGTGGAGCGAGATCGTGCCCGGCCTGTGGATGGGCGGGCACGAGTTCCGGGGCCGGTCCGGACGGCTGGAGTTCGCCGTCGTCCATGACGAGTTCGACGTGGTGCAGTCCTTGCTGCGGCTGCCGGGGTACGGCCCCGATCCGGGCGTGGAGCACCATGTGTGGCCGATCCCGGACGGCCCCCTGGACGGGACGCAGCTCGCCGGGGTGATCCGGCTGGCGCGCGCGGCGAACGAGGCGCTGGACGCCGGCCGGCGGGTGCTCGTGCGCTGTTACCACGGGTACAACCGGTCGGGGCTGGTGATCGCGCACGCCCTGGTGCAGCGGGGTGACCCGGCCGACCAGGCGATCCAGCTGATCCGGGCCCGGCGCTCGGCCTGGGCGCTGCACAACGAGCTGTTCGTGGAGTACCTGCGGGCGGGCCTGGCGACCGTGCGGCTGCTGGAGGAGCTGGCCGAGTAGACAGGCTGGTCGTGCGCGCGGCGCTCGGCGGGGGCCCCCTGCCCCGCACCCGACCCGCGAAGCAGCACAAAGCTCGCTTCCGTCAGAATGTGACCATGCCTGTCCGCCGTCCCGCGCGCACCGCCCTCGCCGTGGCCGCCGTCGCCCTGCTCTCGGCGACCGCGACGGCCTGCGGGGACACCGGCGAGCTGCGCGGCGCCGGGCCGACCACCACCGCCGTCAGTCCCGCCAAGCTCTGGCCCGATCTGCGCCCGGCCTCCAGCCCGGCCTACCCGTACGACGTGGCGACCCGGGCGACCGTGCGGGGCGTCACGGTCCCCGGTGACGACATCCGGATGGTCGATCCGGTGGACGTCGTGGAGGCGGAGCTGAAGGCGCGCCCCGACGACTACGGGTCGAAGGGCGCCTACCACGGGACCGTGGACCGGATGACGGAGTGCCGGCCGGGCGGGGACCGGGCCCGGTGCCCGCTGCTGAAGCCGTACTACCGGGACCTCACCGGGGACGGCCGGGCCGATCTGACGCTCGGCTTCCGGCTGTACCCGACCAACCAGACGGCGGTGCGCGTGTACACCGTCGAGCGGCACGGACTGGTGCAGGTGCTGGCCGACAACGACGCGGTCGTCGGGGTGGAGCTGGCCGGCCGGGCGCTGATCGCACGCTCGCCGGCCGACATCTCCGGCTACGAGTACCGCACCACCTGGCTGTGGGACCCGGGCCAGCGCGCGATGGTGTTCTCCCGTGACGAGTACCTGCACGTCGGCGACGGCCGGCACAGCAAGACGCCGTCCCCGTCGCCCTCCCCCGCGCAGAGCCCGTGATGAGGCTCGCGCTCCCCCAGTGGGCCGGGACCCTCGCCGTCAAGGCCGCCGCGTTCATCACGGTGATGTGCTGCGCGCTGGCGGCGCTGCTCGGCGTGCTCGTGCATGTCTCGGTGCGGAACCAGACCGTCGGCCAGGCCCGTGACCTGGCGCTGTCCCGGCTCGCGGACGCCACCGAGGCGTACGAGGCCGGGGACACGCTGCTGCCGGGCGCCGGCGTGGACCCAAAGGGGCTGCCGGCGTCGCTGCGGGCGCTGGCGGTGGCCGGGAAGCGCGGCACGATGGTCGCCACGCACCGGGGGCGACCGGCCATGTGGGCGGCGGGACCGGCGGCCGGGCACCGGGCGCTGGCCGTGGAGGTCGACTACTCGCAGCAGTCCCGCACCATCGCCGGTCTCGACCAGTCGATCCTGTGGTCGTCGGGGCTGGCGATCGGCGTGACCGTGCTGGTCGGCGTGTTCGCGGTGACCCGGGTGACCCGGCGGCTGCACGGCACCGCGCGGGTGGCCCGGCGGATCAGCGCGGGCGATCTGGACGCCCGGGTGAACGACCCCCGGACGAAGGACCCGACCCGCCCGCAGGACGAGGTGGCGGCGGTGGCCGCGGCCCTGGACTCGATGGCGTCGAGCCTGCAGAGCAAGCTGCTGAGCGAGCAGCGGTTCACCGCGGATGTCGCGCACGAGCTGCGCACTCCGCTGACCGGGCTGCACGCGGCGGCGGAGCTGTTGCCTCCCGGGCGGCCGACGGAACTGGTCCGGGACCGGGTGGCGGCGCTGCGCACGCTCACCGAGGACCTGCTGGAGATCTCGCGGCTGGACACCGGACGAGAGCGGCTGGAGGCCGACACGGAGGAGCTGGGCGCGCTGGCCGAGCGGGTGGTGCGGGCGTCCGGTACGGAGACGCGGGTGCGGATTCTCAGGGACGCGCGGGTGGAGACCGACCGGCGGCGGCTGGAGCGGGTGCTGGGGAACCTGGTGGCCAACGCGCACAGGCACGGGGCACCTCCGGTGGTGCTGACCGTGGACGGGCCTGTGGTGACCGTGCGGGATCACGGGGGCGGGTATCCGGGGTATCTCGTCGCGCACGGGCCGCAGCGGTTCCGTACGGAGGGCGGGGCCACGGGGCACGGGCTGGGTCTGACCATCGCGGTGGGGCAGGCGGAGGTGTTGGGGGCGCGGCTTTCCTTCGCCAACGCGGTGGACGGGGGCGCGGTGGCGACGTTGAGGTTGCCGGTGGCCGAGTAGGGCTCGGGGCGGGGGCGCGGCCCCGCCCTCCGCACACAAGACGTCCCGTTTAGGTAGGTTCCGGGCATGACGAAGGCCGGAACCACCCTGGCGGCGGCTCCCGCTCCCGCGCGTGCCGTGCGCCTCCCCCGGCGTCGGGGCGTCGAGCTGTCCCTGCTCGTGCTGGCCGTCCTGCTGTCCGTGTACGGCTACTGCGCGGTGGGGCTGGCGCGCACCGGTACCGTGCCGCCCGGTGCCGTCGGTTACGGGGCCGGGCTGGGCGTGCTCGCCCTGTTCGCCCATGTCGCGGTCCGCATCCGGGCGCCGTACGCCGATCCGCTGCCGCTGCCCATCGGCGTGCTGCTCAACGGGCTCGGGCTGGTCCTGATCTACCGGCTGGACCTGGAGACACCGGGCGACCAGGCGGCCCCCACGCAACTGGTGTGGTCCACGCTCGGGGTGGGTCTGTTCATCGCCGTCGTGCTGGTGCTGCGCGACCACCGGGTGCTCCAGCGGTACGCGTACGTCTGTGTGGTGGCCGCCCTCGTGCTGCTGGCCCTGCCGATCCTGTTCCCGCCGGTCAACGGGGCCCGGATCTGGATCCGGATCGCCGGGTTCTCCATCCAGCCGGGCGAGTTCGCGAAGGTGCTGCTCGCCGTGTTCTTCGCCGCCTATCTGGCCGCCAACCGCAGCGCGCTCGCGTACACCGGGCGCCGGCTGTGGCGGTTGCAGTTCCCGACCGGGCGGGTGCTCGGGCCGATCCTGACGATCTGGCTGGTGAGCGTGGGCGTGCTGGTGCTGGAGCGGGACCTCGGGACCTCGCTGCTGTTCTTCGGGCTGTTCGTGGTGCTGCTGTACGTGGCGACCGGGCGCACCGGCTGGATCGCGGTCGGGCTGCTGCTGGCCGTGCTCGGTGCGTTCGCCGTGGGGCGTCTGGAACCGCATGTGGGCGGGCGGATCGAGGACTGGCTGCACCCGTTCGCCACCATCGAGGCCGGGCAGGGCCCCAACCAGCTCTCCCAGTCGCTGTTCGCCTTCGCCGCCGGCGGGTTCCTCGGCACCGGGCTGGGGCTCGGCCACTCCATCCTGATCGGTTTCGCCGCCAAGTCGGACTTCATCCTGGCGACCGCCGGTGAGGAGCTGGGCCTCGCGGGACTCGCGGGGATCGTGCTGCTGTACGCCCTGCTGGTGGAGCGCGGCTACCGGGCGGGCCTGGCGCTGCGCGAGCCGTTCGGCCGGCTCCTCGCGGTCGGGCTCGCCTCGATCGTGGCGTTGCAGGTGTTCGTGATCGCGGGCGGGGTCACCGGGCTGATCCCGCTGACCGGCATGGCGATGCCGTTCCTCGCCCAGGGCGGCTCCTCGGTGGTGACCAACTGGGCGATCGTGGCGCTGCTGGTCCGGGTGAGCGACTCGGCGCGCAGCCAGTACGACGGCCGGGAGGCACCGTGAGCGAGTACGGCCTTCCCGACGGCGGGCGCCCGATGGCGAAGTACATCCGGCACGCCTGCGCGTTCTGCGCCCTGCTGCTCGCGGCCCTGCTGGCCAACGCCACCCGGGTGCAGGTCGTGCAGTCGGACGAGTACGACGGCAATCCGGCGAACCGCCGGGCCGCGATCGCCCGCTACCAGGTGCCGCGCGGGAACATCCTGGTGGGCGGCGAGCCGGTCACCGGGTCCCTGGACACCGGCGAGCAGCTGCGCTACGAACGCACCTACCGGGACGGCCCGTTGTACGCGCCGGTCACCGGCTTCTCCTCGCAGAAGTACGGCACCACGCTCCTGGAGCACGCCGAGGACGGGGTGCTCTCCGGCACCGATCCGATGCTCGCGCCGCTGCCGCTGTGGAACGACGTGACGCGGGCACCGAACCGCGGCGGCGATGTCGTCACGACCCTGCACCGGCAGGCGCAGGAGGCCGCGTACCGGGGACTCGCCGGGCGGAAGGGCGCGGTGGCCGCGATCGAGCCGGCCACGGGCCGGGTCCTGGCGCTGGTGAGCAGCCCGTCGTACGACCCCTCGGAGCTGTCCGGCAACAGCGAGGCGGTGACGTCGGCGTGGGCGCGGCTCAACCACGACCCGGAGAGGCCGATGCTCAACCGGGCGGTGCGGCAGACCTATCCGCCGGGGTCGACGTTCAAGGTGGTCACCGCGGCGGCGGCGCTGGACGCGGGGGTGGTCACGGACCTCGACAAGCGCACCGACTCCCCCGACCCCTACCGGCTGCCCGGCACCACCACCCGGCTGACCAACGAGGGCGACGGCTGCCGGGACGCCTCGGTGCGGGACGCCTTCGAGTGGTCCTGCAACACGGTCTTCGCCAAGCTGGGCGTGGACGTGGGGGTGCGGGACATGGCGACCACGGCCCAGGCGTTCGGGTTCAACGACACCGGGGTGCGCATTCCGTTCACCGTGGCGCCCAGCACCTTCGACACGCGGGTGGACAAGGCGCAGCTGGCGCTGTCCTCGATCGGGCAGTACAACACGCGGGCCACGCCGTTGCAGATGGCGATGGTCGCGGCGGCGGTCGCGGACGGCGGCCGGCTGCGGCCGCCGTATCTGGTGGAGCGGACCACCCGGCACGGCGGCGAGACGGTCTCCGGCAGCGAGTCCCGGCCGGGGCGGCAGGTGATGCGGCCGGCCACCGCGGCCCGGATGAAGGAGCTGATGGCCGGCGTGGTGGAGGAGGGCACCGGAACCAACGCGGCCATCCCCGGCGCGCTGGTCGGCGGCAAGACCGGCACCGCCCAGCACGGGATCGGCAACGCCGGGGTGCCGTACGCCTGGTTCGTCTCCTGGGCGCAAGCCGAGGACGCGCTGGAGCCGCAGGTGGCGGTCGCGGTGGTGGTGGAGGACGCCTCGGCGGACCGGGGCGAGATCAGCGGCGGCGGGGACGCGGCGCCGATCGCGCGGGAGGTGATGCGGGCGGTGCTGGGGCGGTGAGGGTCAGCCGATCGGCTCCCGCATCTCCGAGCGGATCGTGAGGGTCTTGCGTGCGAACGCCTCCAGGTCGACGTCCGACGGGTCCTGGTTCATGGCCGCCGTGGCCACCTCGGCGACCGTGGCCCCGGTGTTGCCGTCGGCCCAGGCGCACACCGGTACGGTGATCTTCGTGCCGAGGTGCCCCTCGGTCATCACCTCGCAGCTGATGGTGACGCCGTCCAGCTGGAACTCCTTCGCCGGGACGGCGATCGTGGCGTCGTCGCCCTCGCCGGCGCCCTTCATCATGTTCTTACGGGCCTCGTCGGTGTTCTTGAACCGGCCGTACATGCCGGACACCACCAGGGTGCCCTTGGCCTCGTCACCGCCGGGGCTGTAGGTGCCGACCACGCCGTGGGTGTCCTTGGCGTCCCAGGCTCCGTCGGCCTCCCTGCTGATCTTCTTGCCCTCGGACCCGGAGAGGTCGTCGACGAGTTCGTACTTCCCGTCGAGCAGCTTGCCGGGCAGGGTCAGCTTGTGCTCCGCTGCGGGGAAACCGCTCTCGGCCACCGTCCCGAGCACGATGAGCAGCGCCACGACGGCCGCGACGACACCGCCCACGATGCCGAGCACCAGACCGATCCGCCGCTTCTTGGGGGGCGGGGCCATGGGCGGGACGCCCCAGCCGGGGTACGGCTGCTGGGCCGGGTACGGCTGCTGCTGGGGGTACGGGGAGCCGTACGGGCCCGGGGCCTGCGGGGGCTGCTGGCCGTAGGGCGGCTGCTGGCCGTACGGCCCCGGGTTCTGCGGGGGCTGCTGGCCGTAGGGGCCGGGATTCTGCGGCGGTGGAGGCATGGACACGCCAGCACGCTACTGCACCCGGGTGACGAACCGGCACCGCATTCCGCGCCCGGTCAGTCCTCCGCCGCCCCCGACCGGATCGCCGTCTCCACCTCGGCCACCCGTTCCCGCTCCTCGGCGGCGAAGCGCTCGGCGTCCAGCCGCTCGGCCAGCTCCTCGTCCTGGGCCATCAGCAGGTCCAGGTCGGAGTCGCCCAGCTCCAGCACCCCCATGTCCACGTAGGCCTGCTGGAGCCGTTTGCCCCACAGGCCGATGTCCTTGACGCACGGGACGATGCGGCTGAACAGCAGCTTCCGGAACAGCCGGAGGAACTCGGACCGCTCGCTCAGCGCCTCCGCCTCGGCCTTGGGGATGCCGAAGTTCTCCAGCACCTCCACCCCGCGCAGCCGGTCGCGCATCAGGTAGCAGCCCTCGATGACGAACTCCTCGCGCTCGCGCAGTTCGGCGTCGGTGAGCTGCTTGTAGTAGTCGCGCAGCGCCATCCGGCCGAAGGCCACGTGCCGGGCCTCGTCCTGCATGACGTACGTGAGGATCTGCTGGGGCAGCGGCTTGTTCGTGGTGTCCCGGATCATGCCGAAGGCGGCCAGCGCCAGGCCCTCGATCAGCACCTGCATGCCGAGGTAGGGCATGTCCCAGCGGCTGTCGCGCAGGGTGTCGCCGAGCAGCGACTGGAGGTTGTCGTTGATCGGGTAGACGAGGCCCATCTTCTCGTGCAGGAACCGGCCGTAGATCTCGGCGTGCCGGGCCTCGTCCATGGTCTGGGTCGCGGAGTAGAACTTGGCGTCCAGGTCGGGCACCGACTCGACGATCCGGGCCGCGCAGATCATGGCGCCCTGCTCACCGTGCAGGAACTGGCTGAACTGCCAGGAGGCGTAGTGCCGGCGCAGCTCGCCCCTGTCCTTCTCCGAGAGCTTGTCCCAGTACGGGGTGCCGTACAGGGACATCGCCTCGTCGGGCGTGCCGAGGGCGTCGTACGGGTCGACCTCCAGGTCCCAGTCGATCCGCGTCCGCCCGTCCCACTGCTTGTCCTTGCCCTTCTGGTAGAGGGCGAGGAGGCGGTCGCGGCCGTCGTCGTACTCCCAGCTGAACCGGGCCGCGCCGGCGGCGGGAACCTGCCAGGGGGAGTCTCCCGGGTCGTTGGCGTAGAGCTCATGGGTCGGCATACCCCGCAGGCTCACACGTAGACGCCGAGTCAACAAGTCATGCGCAAGGGATTGACGGCCTTGCTGACAGGCAGTCTCATAAGAGGCAGGACGACTACCCCCGGGTAACGAGGTGAGGGAGCCATGACGACCCTGACGGAAGCGGACGCGCTGGACGGGCTGCGCGACGCGCTCGGCCTGCTCAAGGACCGGGAACAGGTGGCCGAACGGCTGCTCGTCTCTTCCGCCAAGCACTCCTTCGACCCGGACGAGGAGCTGGACTGGGACGCGCCCTTCGAGGAGGGCAAGTGGTTCTGGCCACCGGAGCTGGTGTCGCTGTACGACACGCCGATGTGGAAGCGGATGAGCGAGGAACAGCGCATGCTGCTCTCCCGGCACGAGGCCGCCGCGCTGGCCTCGCTCGGCATCTGGTTCGAGATCATCCTCATGCAGCTGCTCGTCCGGCACATCTACGACAAGGCGGCGACGAGCGCGCACGTGCGGTACGCGCTCACCGAGATCGAGGACGAGTGCCGGCACTCGAAGATGTTCGCCCGGCTGATCTCGCACGGCGGCACGCCCTGGTACCCGGTGAGCCGCGTCCACCAGAACCTGGGCCGCCTGTTCAAGACGATCTCCACGACCCCCGGTTCCTTCACCGCCACGCTGCTCGGGGAGGAGGTGCTGGACTGGATGCAGCGGCTGACGTTCCCCGACGAGCGGGTGCAGCCGCTGATCCGGGGTGTCACGCGGATCCACGTGGTGGAGGAGGCGCGGCATGTCCGGTACGCCCGTGAGGAGCTGCGGCGCCAGATGGTGACCGCCCCGAAGTGGTCCCAGGAGTTCACCCGGGTCACGTCGGGCGAGTTCGCCCGCGTCTTCTCGGTCGCCTTCGTCAACCCGGAGGTCTACACCAACGTCGGCCTGGACAAGCGGGAGGCGATGGCCCAGGTGAAGGCCAGCGCGCACCGGCGGGAGGTCATGCAGACGGGCGCGAAGCGGCTGACGGACTTCCTGGACGACATCGGGGTACTGCGGGGTGTGGGGCGGCGGCTGTGGAGGTCTTCGGGACTGCTGGCGTAGACGGGGGCTGAGCGCCCCGAAGCGGCGCGGGGCTGGTCGACGTGCGGCTCCGCCGCGTGGGCGCGAGCAACCACTACGCACCGGCAGATGGAGGCCGGCCGAAGCCGCGCGGCGATTAGGCTGCTGGCCATGACCCCGTCGGCCACCCCCGCATACCGTCGGCTCAGCGTCGAGGAGCGGCGAAGCCAGCTTCTCGACGCCGCCCTGGGCCTCTTCGCGCACCGCGCGCCCGAGGACGTCTCCCTGGACGACGTGGCGGAGGCGGCCGGAGTGTCGCGCCCGCTGGTGTACCGGTACTTCCCCGGCGGCAAGCAGCAGTTGTACGAGGCCGCGCTGCGCTCCGCCGCCGAGGAACTCCGGCAGTGCTTCGACGAGCCCCGCGAGGGCCCTCTGCTGCCCCGGCTGTCCCGCGCCCTGGACCGCTATCTGGCCTTCGTGGACGAGCACGACACCGGCTTCAGCGCGCTGCTGCAGGGCGGCAGCGTGGTGGAGACCTCGCGCACCACCGCGATCGTGGACGGGGTGCGCCGGTCCGCCGCCGAGCACATCTACCAGCACCTCGGCATCCCCGACCCGGGCCCCCGGCTGCGCATGACCGTCCGGATGTGGATCACGGCCGTGGAGGCGGCCTCCCTGATCTGGCTGGACGAGGACAAGCAGCCCCCGGTGGAGGAGCTGCGCGACTGGCTGGTGGAGCAGTTCGTGGCGGTTCTCACGGTCACCGCGGGCCGGGACCAGCAGACGGCCGCGCTGGTCACCGCGCTGTCGGCGGATGGCTGAGACTGGACCCGTGAAGAGCCAGGACACCCCCTTCGAGGGCGGCCCCATGGACGGGCGCGTGCTGCCCGTCCTGGTCGGCCCCACCGGGCACCCCCCGAAGACGTACCGCATCCCCGTCCCGGACCCCGGCGGCGGCCCGCCCACGGTGCTCGTCTACCGCCGCGTGCCCCGGGGGCACAGCAGGCGGCTGGGGCTGGTCCAGGGGTGGAAGTACCGGTACCACCCGGACGACAGGTCGGGCGGAAAGCTCCGCTGGCCCTGGTCGAAGCCGGACGCCACGCCGTCCGGCAAGCCGGACGACGCGAACGGGTGAAACCGCTGCGCCGAACCGCGCACGCTTCGTATCCAGCCGCACTTACACGTCTGATTATCGGGTTGCGCTGGGAAGTGGAGATTCCGCTTCCTTCGCAGCGGAGGTGATGACGTGTCAGGAAGACTTCTGCGTCTGGCCTGTACGACGGCGGTGACGGCCCAGGCCGCCCTCGTGCCCGTGACCGCCGTGGCCACGCCGGAACCCCAGCGGTCCGTGGCCCAGCTGCTGACGGACCTTCAGCAGCTGTACCGGCGGACCGAGCAGGCCACCGAGACCTACAACGCCACGACCGAGCAGCTGGAGCGGCAGCGCGCCGAGGTGGCCCGGCTCGACGGCGAACTCGCCCGCGCCCGGCTCGTCCTGCGGGGCAGCCGCACCGACGCCGGGCGCCTGGCCCGGCAGCAGTACCAGAACAGCGGCGGCCTCGGCCCGTACGTGCGCGTACTCCTCGCGCCCGATCCGCAGCACGCGCTGGACGAGGGCCACGTCCTCGGCGAGCTGGCACGCGAACGGGCCCGTACGGTGGCCCGGCTGACCACCGCGGAACAGCGCAAGGACACGCTGGCCCGCGCGGCCCGCAAGGCCCTCGACACCCAGCTCAGCCTGGCCGGCCGGCAGAAACGGCAGCGCGACGACGTCCAGGCGAAACTCGCCGACGTGGAACGCCTGCTGGCCGGTCTCACCCCGGCCCAGCTCGCGGCCGTGGCCCGGCTGGAACAGCAGGGGGTCACCGCGGCCCAGCAGCGCCTGGCCACCGCGGGAGCCCTGCCCGCCGACCGCGCGGCCACCCCGGCCGGCGAACGTGCCGTCCGCTACGCCATGGACCAGCTCGGCAAGCCGTACCAGTGGGGCGCGCAGGGCCCCGACGCGTACGACTGCTCGGGCCTGACGTCGCAGGCGTGGTCCCACGCGGGTACCCCGATCCCGCGCACCAGCCAGGAACAGTGGGACCGGCTGAGAAGGGTCCCGCTGAACCAACTCCGGCCGGGCGACCTGGTGGTGTACTTCCCGGAGGCGACGCACGTCGCGATGTACGTGGGCGGCGGAAAGGTCGTGCAGGCGCCCAGGCCGGGGCAGAAGGTCACGGTGTCACCGATCGCCAGCTATCCGGTCCTGGGCGCCGTGCGTCCCGATACGGGCGGGGGCCGCTAGTCCTTGCAGAATCGCTTCAGCGCGGCCTCGGCACCCGCCTTGTATCCGGATTGCCAGTTGGGGTCGGCGGCGGTGACGCCCTGGTTCTTCTTGTTCTCCTTGCAGTCCTGCTTGATGTCGGCGAAGCCGTCCTTGAAGCCCTGCCTGAACTGCTCCCGGGCGTTCTTCTGCTCCCCCTGCTCGGCCGTGCCGCACTTGACCTCGGGGCCGCCGACCTGCTGGGCGCTGACGGTGCCGCTGGCGTCGGTGACGGTCAGGGAGAAGCTGCCACTGGCGTCGGTCTTCACGGTGCCCTCGGATCCGTTGGCGGACTCCACGGCAACGGCCTTGTTCGGCTTGAAGTCCTTGCCGCTGACCTGGAGGTTCTTCGGATCGTTGGTGCTCCTGACACCACAGGTGGGCGATGCCGCCGTAGCGGTGGAGGCGGTGAACGTCACCGCCCCCAGCGCGAGCGACGACACCGCCAGGGGTGCCAGCACCGCCAGGCGTACACGTCGACCGTTCATGGAAACTCCTCCGTGTCCTGTCCCCCCTTCAGCCCCGCCTCCTAGCGTCTCTCCGCCGACAGAGGGTGTCAAAAGGGGACAAACACATCAGGCTCCGGTGAGCGATCCCAGGTACGCGGCCGTCTTCTCCGGGTCGTAGAAGAAGTTCTCGAAGTCGGCCGGGTCGTTGAACGCGTTGGCGAATCGATCCGCCACCGGCTGCAACTGCCCGGCGGCGCCGATGAGGTTCAGGACGTGCTCCGGCGGCGGCGCCAGCATCGCGTTCGTCCACTTGGTGACGTGCTGGGCGGTGGCCCAGTACCGGTCGAACGTCTGCCGCATCCACTCCTCGTCGAACGGCTTGTCGCCGTGCTCCAGGATCGACGCGAGGTACGCGGCGGCGCACTTGGACGCCGAGTTGGAACCCTGTCCGGTGATCGGGTCGTTGGCCACGACCACGTCGGCCACGCCCAGCACCAGCCCGCCGGAGGGCAGCCGGCCGATGGGGTTGCGGACGGTCGGGGCGTAGCGGCCGGACAAGGTGCCGCCCGCGTCCGTGAGTTCGACCTTCGTGGCCCGCGCGTACTCCCAGGGCGTGAACTTCTCCATGAGTTCCAGGGTCAGGGAGAGGTGCTCCGCCGGGTCCTTGACGCCCTGGAAGACGTCGAGCGGGCCGCCGGGTATGCCCTCCCAGAACAGGATGTCGGCGCGGCCGGACGTGGTGAGCGTCGGCATGACGAACAGCTCGCCGACGCCGGGGACCAGGTTGCAGCGGACCGCGTCGAACTCCGGGTGCTCCGGGCGCGGGCCGAGGCCGTGGACGTACGCCACCGCCAGCGCCCGCTGCGGCTCGCTGTACGGGGAGCGCTCCGGGTCACGGGCGAACATCGACACCAGCTCGCCCTTGCCGGCCGCCACCATGACGAGGTCGTAGGTGCGGGAGAAGTAGTCCAGGTCGCCGACCGCCGCACCGTGGATGACCAGCTGGCCGCCGCGCTGGGCGAAGGTCTCCATCCAGCCGGCCATCTTCACCCGCTGGTCCACCGACTGCGCGTACCCGTCGAGCCTGCCCACCCAGTCGATCGCCCGCTGGGTGGGGCCCGGGTCGTGCGAGCCGGGCGCGGCCACCGAGACGCCGAGTCCTTCGATCTTCGGGGCCTGGGACTCCCAGAAGTTCAGCTGGAGGTCGCGCTCGTGCTGGAGGGCCGTGTCGAACATGCACTGCGTCGACATGACCCGGCCGGAGCGGATCTCGTCCGCGGTCCGGTTCGACATCAGGGTGACCTCGTAGCCGTGCGACTGCAGGCCGAGGGCGAGCTGGAGGCCGGACTGGCCGGCTCCGACGACGAGTATCTTCCGCATGCGGGTGGTGCCTCCTACGGGATGAGGACGAGGGGTGAGGACTACTCCGGGGTTTCGTCCAGCGCGTGGGCCACCAGGGCCAGGAGGGTCTCGATCACCGAGATCCGCCGCCGCGCGTCCATGATCATGACAGGGATGTGCGCCGGTATCGTCAGCGCCTCCCGCACGTCCTCCGGTTCGAACCGCTCGCTGCCGTCGAAGTGGTTGACCGCGACGACGTACGGCAGTCCGCAGCTCTCGAAGTAGTCCAGGGCCGGGAAGCAGTCCTTCAGCCGGCGGGTGTCGGCCATGACGACGGCACCGATCGCACCACGCACCAGGTCGTCCCACATGAACCAGAACCGCTGCTGGCCCGGCGTGCCGAACAGGTAGAGCACCAGGTCGTCGTCGAGCGTGATGCGGCCGAAGTCCATGGCCACGGTGGTGGTGAGCTTGCCCGGCGTGGCGGACAGGTCGTCGGTGCCCTCGCTGGCCTCGGTCATCAGCGCCTCGGTCTGCAAGGGCGTGATCTCCGAGACGGAGGTGACGAGCGTGGTCTTGCCGACGCCGAAGCCGCCCGCCACCACGATCTTCGTCGCGATGGGAGCGCGCGTCCGGTCCGTCTGCCAGGACTTCAGGTCCTCGTCCGGCGCGGTGAACCCGGCGACGAGGGGGGCGCCCCCGAAGGAGGCGGTGGCGTCAGAGACGGCGGAGTCCACTCAGCACCCTTTCCAGCAGAGCGCGGTCCGGGCGGCCGGTGCCGTGACCGGTTCCGGTGCCGTACACACGGATCTTTCCCTGGTCCGCGAGATCGCTCAGGAGCACGCGGACCACGCCGAGCGGCATCTTCAGCAGCGCGGCGATCTCGGCCACCGTGCGCATACGGCGGCACAGTTCGACGATGGCCCGCATCTCCGGCATGACCCGGGTGGTGAGCGAGCCGTTCGTCAGTTCCTTGCGCTCCTCCGGGGCCTCCAGCGCCGCCACGAACGTCTCCACGAGGAGGACGTGGCCGAAACGGGTACGGCCGCCGGTGAGCGAGTAGGGGCGCACGCGGGCGGGTTTGCGGTCGCCGCCGCGGACCGGGAGCTGTGTCTTCCCTGGTTTCTTCGGGGTGCCGGTCATCGGCCGCTCCCCGTCGACTCGGCTTCCAGGTTCTTGCGTAGTTCGCTGCGCAGCTCGGGCGTCAGGACGTGCCCGGCGCGGCCGACGAAGAGCGCCATGTGGTACGCCACGACGCTCATGTCGCACTCGGCGGAGCCGTGCACGCCGAGCAGCGATCCGTCGCTGATCGACATCACGAACAGGCTGCCCTCCTCCATCGCGACCATCGTGTGCTTGACCCCGCCGAACTCCAGCAGCTTGGCGGCGCCGACGGTGAGGCTGCCGATGCCGGAGACGATGGTGGCGAGGTCGGCGGAGGAGCCCCGGGGGCCGGTCCGCTTGGTGTCGCGGGACTGGCGGGCCTCCTCCGTGCGACCCGGGTCGGACGACAGCAGGAGCAGCCCGTCGGATGAGACCACGGCGACGGACTGGATGCCGGGTACTTCCTCGACCAGGTTGGTCAGCAGCCAGTGCAGGTTGCGGGCTTCACTGCTCAGTCCGTAGGTAGTGGGCGCGGTCAACTGCTTGCCTCCTCGGCTGTGCCCCCCGTGGCTTCTTCGGCGTGTGCGTGGCTGGTCGGCCGCCGGTTGTTGGCCGTCTGCTCGGCGATCTCCGCCTCTACGTCGCGGTAGCCGGCCTGGGCGCCGGTGCGGAAGCCGCCGAGCCTGCGGCGCAGGGCGTCGGCGTCGACGCTGGTGCTGCGCTGGCGGGGCGGGGTGGTGGGGGCGGTGATCTTCGGTGTGCGCTTGGGGAGCCCCTTGCTGGTGAGCCGCTCCTCCTCCTCGGCTTCCTCTGCGGGGCCCGTGGTCCCACCGGCACCACCCGTGCGGTTCTCGTCGTCGGGTGCGGGTGGCGCCTGTGGGGTCTTCTCGTCGTCGGCGGCCCGCGGGTCGCCGAAGCGGCCGGTCACCGAGTTCGCGGGTTCCGCCGGAACGTCCGGGAGCAGCAGCTCCATCGTCGTCTCGGCGTACGTCTCCGCCGGGGCCTTCGGACGGGTCTCCGTGTCCTGGGCGGGCTGGGCGGCCTGCTCGTGGGCCTCCGGCGGTGCCTTGCGCGGTGACTCCTGCGGTGCCTCGGCGGAGGCGTCCCGTACCGCCTGTTCCGCCAGGGTGACCAGCGGGTCCTGGTGCTTGGCGCGGGTGGGGAGCAGGTTGGAGTTGGCCTCGGCGTCGGCACCGGGGAGGGTGAAGGTGCCCGTGGCGCCGGGCGTGGCGCTCTGGGGCGGGAGCGCCGTGGGCGGGGCCTCGACGAGCAGGGACGCCGGGAGGACCACCACCGCCGCGATGCCGCCCTGCTTCTGCTCGCGCAGCTGGACGCGGACCCCGTGCCGGTGGGCGAGGCGCGCGACGACGTACAGACCGAGGCCGAGGCCCTCCTCGCCCTCCTGGTCGTAGAGCGACTCGGGGTCGAAGTCGCCGAGGCGGGCGTTGAGGGTGTCCAGGCGGTCGGCGGTCATGCCGATGCCCTCGTCCTGGACCGACAGCATGACCTCGCCCGACTCCAGGAGCCAGCCGGAGACCTCGACGGGCAGGTCCGGCGGGGAGAACGAGGTGGCGTTCTCCATCAGTTCGGCCAGCAGGTGGGAGAGGTCGTCGGCGGCGAAGCCCGCGACGTGCGCGTGCGGCGGGAGGGCCGCGATGCGGACGCGCTCGTAGCGTTCGATCTCGCTGACCGCCGCCCGGACCACGTCGACCAGCGGCACCGGGCCCGGATGCTGCTGGACGTGCTCGGTGCCGGCGAGGACCAGGAGGTTCTCGCTGTGCCGGCGCATGACCGTGGCGAAGTGGTCCAGCTTGAACAGGGTGGCGAGGCGTTCGGGGTCCTGTTCCCGGTCCTCCAGGCCCTCGATGACCGCGAGCTGGCGCTCGACCAGGCCCAGGGTGCGCAGGGCCAGGCTGACGAAGGTGGAGCCGATGCTGGTGCGCAGCCGCTCCAGCTGGGCGGTGGACTCGGCCAGTTCGGCGCGCAGTTCCTCCCGGGCGTCGGCCATCTTCTGGCGCTGGCCCACCAGGTGCTTGCGGTCGGTCTCCAGGGTGGTGACCCGCTCGTGCAGCGCCACGGCGTGCGCGTGCAGGGCGTTGACCGAGCGGACCACCTGCGCGAACTCGTCGTTGCGGCCCGTGAAGGCGATCGGCTCCTGGGCCGTCGGGTCCTCGGCCCCGGCGAGGCGGGCCGAGCCGCGGCGCAGGACCGACAGCGGGCGGGTCAGGGTGCGGGCCATGGCCGTGGCGATGCCGACCGCGACCAGCATCAGCGCGCCGAGGACGGCGACGCGGATCTCCAGGGCGGTGACGTCGTCGTCCCGGAGCTGCGCGAGGTCCTTGGTGCGGTGGTCGTAGAGCGCGGACTCGGCGCCGCGCATGAGGTCGACACGGGCGGACAGAGCCGCGTCCAGCTTCTTGGTGCCGGTGGCCAGCTCGCTGTCGGCGAGGGTCGGCTGGTCGGTGAGCGAGGCCAGGTACTTGTCGGCCGAGTTGACCTCGGGGCCGGTGACCGTGGAGTCGTAGGAGTCCACGGCCGCCTTCGGCGCGGTCTCGCGGAAGTCGGCGAGGGCCGCGTCGGCGCGCAGCCGTGCCTGCTGGGCGGCGGCGGTGAGCGCGTCGCGCTGTTTGCGGTCGGCGTCGCTGCTGGTGGCCGTGGTGGTGGGCAGGCCGGTGGCGGGGTCGATCACCGTCTGGGTGCTGGACGGGATGTTCAGCGCGGCCAGCAGCAGGCCGCGGGCGGCGGCGGACTGCTGGACGGCGGAGTCCAGTTCGGCGAGGGCGTGGGCGCCGGAGCCGGCCCGCGGGGGCGTCTGCTCGGCCAGCTGCTCGGCGAGCCGGTGCAGCGCGGTGATCGTCGCCGAGTACGCCTGGTGGGTCTGGAGAGCGCTGGTCTTGCCGGTGAGGGCGCTCCGGCGGAGCGCGTCGATGCCGTCGAGGGCGGTGCGCAGGCTCGCCGGGGTGTCGGTGTCGGCGCGCAGCTCCTCGACCTGCCGGTCCACGCGGGCGCTGCGGTCCTCGGAGGGCGCCTTGGCCTTGGGACGGCCGGCCGCGACGTAGGAGGTGACCTCGTCGCGTTCGTCGGCGAGGGAGTGGGCGAGGGTGAGCGCGTCCTGGGTCCGGGCGGCCAGCGTCACCAGGTCCTGGGAGTCGCTGACGTCCTGGGAGGCGGTGAGCAGTGCGGGCGCTCCGGCTCCCGCGACGGCGGCGGCCACCACGGCGACGGCGACGATCAGCCGGGTGCGCACATGGGTGGGGCGACCGGAGCCCACGGGGGTCTGGGGGACGGTCCCCTCGGGGGCCGTCTGCCTGCCTGTGCGCCGAGGCCGCTTCTTCTGCACCGGTGCTCGCATTCCTGAACTCGTCTACCCAGGGGCCCGGGTGGCGCCCCGTCAGCTCGGTGCCAAGTGGTGCGTACACCCGGTTCGTACGGTTCCCGACCCTCCCAGCGCCGGTGGGCAGTGGTCGCGCATCACCTGACCCGCCACTCGAAGGAGTGAACATCGGAGGGGAGTTGGGGGGCAAGTTCCCCTGGCGCGTGCGACGCTCTTGCGCGGCGGGCCGGTTGGACGCACGCGGCAGGCTTTGGCAGTATTCGCCGCCACGCCTTCCCGGAGTGGATCATTCTCACCCAAAACAGGCGCCTGACCTGCGGGGTCGTGAGAATTCACCGGTTGGTGCCAGCCTTTGGCGCACCGTGTGAAGGGCTCGTGCAGACTGGCTGGATGCGCACTGATCTCGTTTCGGAACCCGGGGACGCGTCCCGCCCCAACGAGGACTTCGCCGGTGTCGGACTACCCGCCTCGGGACAGGGAGGTTGCGTGATCGTCCTGGACGGAGTGACTCCGCCCAGCGGCGGGACGGGCTGTCTGCATTCCGTCCCCTGGTTCACCGCGCGGCTGGGCGGTGCGCTGACCGAACTGACCGTTTCCTTCCGAGATCTGACGCTCTCGGAGATTCTCGCGCGGGCGATCCGGCGCACCGCCGACGCCCATGCGGACACCTGTGAGCTTTCTCACCCGCGAACCCCCCAGGCAACCGTCGTCCTGGCCCGCTGGTCCGCCGCCGCGGTCGAGTACCTGGTGCTGTCCGATTCCGTGCTGCTGGTGCGGGGGCCCGACGGCACGGTCACCCCGGTGCTGGACGACCGGCTCGCCCGGCTCCCCCGCTCCGCGCTCGCCACGGACGCCCTGGTCGACGCGAACCTGCGCAACAAGGAGGGCGGCTTCTTCACCGCCGCCGCCGACCCCGCCGTGGCCGCCCGGGCGGTCACCGGCAGCCTGCCCCGGCGGGAGGTCCGGGCGCTGGCGGCACTGACGGACGGCGCGACCCGCTGGACGGAGACGTTCCGCGAGGGGGACTGGACGGCCCTGTTCGACCTGGTCGCCAAGGAGGGCGCCCGGTCGCTGGTGGACCGGGTACGGGAGCTGGAGACGGCGGACCGGGAGGAGCGGGCGTTCCTGGGGCACGGCAAGACCCACGACGACGCCACGGTGGTGTACGCGGAGCTGTGACGGGCGGACAGGGGCGGCCCGACACCGGGGGCCGCGGCCGGGGCCGGGCTACGCGCCGGGGCGGGGCTGTACGGCGGGACGGGCCGGGACGCCGGGGCGGAGCCGTTTCGCCGGGACGGGCCGGGAAGCCGGGGCCCAGCCCGCCGGGACGCCGGAGCCGGCCTGCGCGCCGGGACGGGCCCGGACGCCGGAGCGGAGCCGTTTCGCCGGGACACCGGGACCGGGCTACGCGACAGAACGGGCCCGGACGCCGGAGCGGAGCCGTTTCGCCGGGACACCGGGGCCGAGCCGTTTCCCCGGGACCGGGACCGGGCTACGCGCCGGGACGGGCCCGGACGCCGGGGCCGAGCCGTCTCCCCGGAACAGGGACCGGGCTACGCGCCGGGACGGGCCGGGACACCGGGGCCGAGCCGTTTCCCCGGGACAGGGATCGGCCTGGGCGCCGGGACACCGGGACCGAACCGTGTCGCCGGGACGCCGGGACACCCCGACCGAACTACGCGCCGGGACGCCAGGACACCCCGACCGAGCTACGCGACGGGACGCCGGGATACCCGGACCGAGCTACGCGGCAGGACGCCGGGACCGGCCTGCGCGGCAGGACGCCGGCACTGGGCTGTTTCGGCGTGCCGGGTCGCGGCGCCGGTGCTGCGCTATTTCGCCATGACGCCGTTCAGCTCGTGCAGCAGCCGGGCCAGTTCGGCGACCTCGCGGCGGTCCCAGTGGGCGAGCTGGCGGACGTAGCGGGCGCGGCGGGCTTCGCGGACCGTGCCGACGCGGCGGCGGCCCTCGTCGGTGAGGGTGACGAGCCACGCGCGGCCGTCGGCCGGGTCGGGCTCGCGGGCGATCAACCCCAGGTTCTCCAGGGCGCGCAGCTGGCGGGACATGGTGGCCTTGCCGACCCCGATGTAGGCGGCGAGTTCCGTGGCCCGCTGGCCGCCCAGTTCGTCCAGCCGGATGAGCAGGCCGTACGCGGAGGACTCCAGGTCGGGGTGGACCTCCCGGGCCATCTCCCCCTGGTTGGCCCGGGCGCGCCGGAGCAGCACGGTCAACTCGCGCTCCAGCGCGAGGAATTCCTGGTCTGCGCCACTGGGCGTCATCTGGCCGACGGCGCCGTGCGCGCCGTCGCTTCCGTCCTCGTGCACGTCAGCACCCCTGCTCGGTTTCGCGGTCCTGAAAGTTTCTGTCAAAAGTCGTCATTGCCGCAGCTCTGTCAGTATTTCGCAGGCGTAGACCAACGGCGTCGTCCGGACCCTCTTCCCACCCCGTCATCTACGTGCGTAGCTTCTTTACCACGTCATTAATGGCATGCCCACGCCAGTGGGCCGACGGTCGGTGTCGCAGTCCCCCACGTCACTGCCCCCACTTCACTCCCGGAGGCACGTCATGCCCGTGCTCAGACCCGGCTCCACCCGCTCCCCCCGTTCCCCCCGCGCCTTCCGCCCGCGCCCCCTCGCCGTCCTCCTCACGGCCCTTCTCGCGGCGCTCTCCCTCACGCTTCCGCTCACCTCCGCCCAGGCCGCGAGCACGCCCAGCCGCGGCTCCGCCTACATGGGCATGGGCGTCCTCGCCCACGACGGCCAGGACGGCACGCCCAGCACCGGTGACGTCACCCAGACCGAGGGCGTCGACGTCTCCGGGTACCAGGGCAACGTCGCCTGGTCGACCCTGTGGAACAGCGGGGTCCGCTGGGCGTACACCAAGGCCACGGAAGGCACGTACTACACGAACCCGTACTTCGCCCAGCAGTACAACGGCTCCTACAACGTGGGCATGATCCGCGGCTCGTACCACTTCGCCACCCCGGACACCACGAGCGGCGCCACCCAGGCCAACTACTTCGTGGACCACGGCGGCGGCTGGTCCCGGGACGGCAAGACGCTGCCCGGCGCCCTCGACATCGAGTGGAACCCGTACGGCGCCGCCTGCTACGGCAAGACCGCGAGCCAGATGGTCAGCTGGATCGCCGACTTCATCAACACCTACAAGGCGCGCACCAGCCGCTACCCGGTGATCTACACCGCCACCAGCTGGTGGACCCAGTGCACCGGCAACTACGGCGGCTTCGCCGTGAACAACCCGCTGTGGATCGCCCGCTACGCCTCCGACCCGGGGACGCTGCCGGCCGGGTGGTCGTACTACACGATGTGGCAGTACACCTCCTCCGGCCCGACGGTCGGCGACCACGACAAGTTCAACGGCGCCCTCGACCGGGTGCAAGCCCTGGCCCTCGGCTGACGGCCGGCGGAGCCGGCAGCTGACGGCGCACACGGTGGCTCCTGTCCGACGGCAGGGGCCACCGTGTGCGCCGCGTTGCGTTGGTGCTCCGCGCCGCCCGGGATCATGCTGGTCAGGAGAGCCTGCCGAGCAAGGGCGAGATGAGCGGCGATGGAGCGACAGTCGACGTACACGGCCACGGCCACCATCGATGAGCACGGCATCCTCACCGGCTGGAGCGAGGGCGCGCGGCGGCTGCTCGGCTACGACTCCCCGGCGGTGCTCGGCCGGCCCGCCACCGCGCTGCTCGCCGCCGACGGCGCGGCGGTCCGGCGGGCGCTGGCCGGCCGGACCCGCTGGAACGGCACCGTCCCGCTGCGCCACCAGGACGGCCGGCTCCTGGAACTGGGCGTGCTCGCCCACCGCCGGACCTCGCACACCGGCGCCAACGACTGGCTGGTGGTGAGCGCGGTGACGGCCCGGACGCAGCCGCCGCGCGGCGAACCGCTGGAGGAGTGGACGTTCCTCCAGTCCCCCTTTCCGCTGGCCATCTTCGACGCGGACCTGCGCCTGGTGCGCGCCAACCGCCGGATGGAACACGCCCTCGCCCTGCCCGAGGCGGCGATGCGCGGGCTGTACCTCACCCACATCGCGCCGGGGGCCGCGAGCGAGGAGGCCGACCGGTCGATGCGGCGGGCGCTGGAGTGCGGCCGGCCGCAGGAGGCGCGCGGCCGGCTCGGCCCGGACCTCGGCCGGGCCATCGTCGTCACCCCGCTGAAGGACGCCGACGGCCGGGTACGGGCCGTCTGCCTGTCCGTGCCGCAGCCGGCCCGGGAAAGCGCCGGTGGGCAGCGCCCCTCGGGCGAGGCCGGCGCACCGGTCGGCACGGCGGCTGAGCAGGCCCGCGCCGCCCAGGAACTCGGCGAGGTCACCGTCCCCCGGCTGGCCGACCTCATGGCGGCCGACCTGCTGGACTCGCCGTGGACCAGCGCCGAGGCCGCCGGCCGGTTGCCGGAGCAGGTGGTCCTGCGCCGCGCCGCCCTGCGCCCGGTCCCGGAGGGCGGCGGGCCCGGCCACGGCAGTGGCGTCGGGACCGGTGCCGGTGTCGGTGTCGGTGTCGGTGTCGGTGTCGGCGTCGGTGTCGGTGAGGCGATCGTCTGCCCGGCGGACTCGCCGCCCGCCCGGTGTCTGACGGCGGCCCGCCCCCTGCTGTACGACATGGCGGACCCGGCCGTGGCCGAGTGGGCGGCGCTGGACCCTGGCGCCTCCTGGCTGCGCACGTCCGGGACGCGCTTCCTGCTGGCGGTGCCGCTGCTCGCCCAGGGCAACACGCTCGGCGTGGCCCTGTTCGGCCGGCACGGCGAGCGGGGGCCCTTCGGACCGGAGGACCTGCGGCTCGCCGAGGAGTTCACCGCCAAGGCGGCCGCCGGCATGGAGCAGGCCCGCGGGTACTCCCGGCCCCGCACCACCACCGTGGCGCTGCAGCGCAGCCTGCTCCCGCACACGGTGCCCGACCAGGCGGCCCTGGAGATCGCCACCCGCTATCTGCCGGCCGCGACCCGGGCCGGCGTGGGCGGCGACTGGTTCGACGTGATCCCGCTGTCCGGGGCACGGGTGGCGCTCGTCGTGGGTGACGTGGTGGGCCACGGCATCCGGGCCTCCGCCACCATGGGCCGGCTGCGCACGGCGGTGCGCACCCTGGCCGACGTCGATCTGCCCGCCGACGAGCTGCTCACCCACCTGGACGACCTGGTGCTGCGGCTGGCCGCGGACGAGGGCAGCGCGGACCCGGGCGCCGACACCGCCGGCGGCATCGGCACCACCTGTCTGTACGCCGTCTACGACCCGGTCTCGCGCCGCTGCTCCGTGGCCCGGGCCGGGCATCCGCCGCCCGCCGTGGTGACGCCGGACGGCACCGTCCGCTTCCTCGACGTGCCCGCCGGGCCGCCGCTCGGGCTCGGCGGGCTGCCCTTCGAGGCGATCGAGACGGAACTGCCCGAGGGCAGTCTGCTCGCGCTCTACACCGACGGGCTGCTGGAGGCCCGCGACCACGACATCGACGAGGCGCTGGACAAGATGTTCATCGCGCTCGGCCGTCCCGCGAAATCGCTGGAGTCGGTGTGCGACCGGATCCTCACCGACCTGCTCAGCCACCGCCCCGACGACGACATCGCCCTGCTGCTGGCCCGCACCCGGGCCCTGCACGAGGACCTGGTCGCCTCCTGGGAGCTTTCCGACGAGCCCGCCGTCGTCTCCCTGGCCCGCCGGTACGCCACCGACCAGCTGTCCGCGTGGGGCCTGGACGAGGCCGCGTTCACCACCGAGCTGATGGTCAGCGAGCTGGTCACCAACGCCATCCGATACGGCCGCCCGCCCATCCGGCTCCGGCTGATCCAGCAGGGCAAGACTCTGATCAGCGAGGTCTACGA
Organism: Streptomyces sp. NPDC052721; assembly: GCF_040678315.1. NCBI lineage: Bacteria > Bacillati > Actinomycetota > Actinomycetes > Kitasatosporales > Streptomycetaceae > Streptomyces > Streptomyces sp. NPDC052721. The sequence continues at coordinate 33,373 of NZ_JBFATL010000036.1, forward strand.
CTCCAGCGGCACCACCCCGCACATGCGCCGGGCCCGGATCTTCGACGAGGGCGGCCGGGGCCTGCTGCTGGTCGCCCAGCTCGCCGAGCGCTGGGGCACCCGGCACGACCGGATCGGCAAGACGGTGTGGGCGGAGCAGTCGCTGACCGCGCTCTGACACCGGACGCGCACATGCCCCCGCCCCGGCGCGGGTGCGGCGGGGCGGGGTTCGGCAGCGGTCGCGAGTCACTTGACGATCGGTCCGGAGTCCGGGTCGGGACCGGGATCGGGGTGGGTGGGCGGTTCGGAGCCGGCGGGGGACTCCGGGTGGGACGGGGTGCCGGGGTCGGTCGGAGGCTCGGGGTCGGTCGGAGGGTCCGGGCTGGGTGAGGCCGTGGTGCCGGTGCCAGTACCCGTGGTGTTTCTTCCGGTGGTCGTCGTGCCGGTGCCGATGGCCCTTCCTGTCGCGCCTGTCCTCGGCTGCCTTGTCCTTGTGGTGTCTGTCCCCGTGCCCCTTGTCGTCATGGCTCGCCGAGGCCGTCGCGCTGTGCGGGACGGTGGCCGCGACCGCGGAGCCCGCGGGGAGCAGGACGGCGCCGATACGGGCGCAGGGCGAAGGCCCGGGCCTCCCTCACGGAACCCGGGCCTCGCCTCATCCGGCAGCGTCCGTCACGCCGCTACCGGAACCTCCGGCGCCGCGTCGCTCGTGGCGGGCGCGAGCGCCAGTTCCAGGACCTGCCGGACGTCGGTCACGGTGTGGACGTCGAGCTTGTCCAGCACCTCGGCCGGGACGTCGTCCAGGTCGGGCTCGTTGCGCTTGGGGATGATGACGGTGGTCACCCCCGCGCGCTGGGCGGCGAGCAGCTTCTGCTTCACACCGCCGATGGGCAGCACCCGGCCGGTCAGCGAGACCTCGCCGGTCATGGCGACGTCCGTGCGGATCAGGCGGCCGGAGAGCAGCGAGGCGAGGGCCGTGGTCATCGTGATGCCCGCGCTCGGGCCGTCCTTCGGCACCGCGCCCGCCGGGAAGTGGATGTGCACGCCCCGGTCCTTCAGGTCGGCCACCGGCAGCTCCAGCTCGGCGCCGTGGCTGCGCAGGAAGCTCAGCGCGATCTGCGCCGACTCCTTCATCACGTCGCCCAGCTGGCCGGTCAGGGTGAGCCCCGCCCCACCCGTCTCCGGGTCGGCCAGGGACGCCTCCACGAAGAGCACGTCGCCGCCGGCGCCGGTGACCGCGAGGCCGGTCGCCACACCGGGAACGGCCGTCCGGCGCTCGGCCGGGTCCTGGGCGGACTCGGGCACGTGGTGCGGCCGGCCGATCAGGGCGCGCAGATCGCCGTCGGTGACGGTGAACGGCAGTTCCCGCCGGCCCAGTTCGTGCTGGGCCGCGATCTTCCGCAGCAGCCGTGCGATGGACCGCTCCAGGGTCCGCACGCCCGCCTCGCGCGTGTACTCGCCGGCGAGCTTGCGCAGCGCGCTCTCGTCCAGCGTGACCTCGTCCTTGTCCAGGCCGGCCCGCTCCAGCTGGCGCGGGAGCAGGTGGTCCCGGGCGATGACGACCTTCTCGTCCTCGGTGTAACCGTCCAGGCGGACGATCTCCATACGGTCGGCGAGCGCCTCCGGGATGGCCTCCAGGACGTTGGCGGTGGCGAGGAAGACCACGTCGGACAGGTCCAGCTCCACCTCCAGGTAGTGGTCCCGGAAGGTGTGGTTCTGCGCCGGGTCGAGCACTTCGAGGAGGGCGGCGGCCGGGTCGCCCCGGAAGTCGGAGCCCACCTTGTCGATCTCGTCCAGCAGGACCACCGGGTTCATCGACCCGGCCTCCTTGATGGCGCGCACGATCCGGCCGGGCAGCGCGCCGACGTACGTACGGCGGTGACCGCGGATCTCGGCCTCGTCCCGGACGCCGCCGAGGGCGACGCGGACGAACGTGCGGCCCATGGCGTGCGCCACGGACTCGCCGAGCGAGGTCTTGCCGACACCGGGCGGGCCGACGAGCGCGAGCACGGCACCGCCGCGCCGCCCGCCGATGACGCCCAGGCCCCGGTCGCTGCGCCGCTTGCGCACGGCCAGGTACTCGGTGATGCGTTCCTTCACGTCGTCCAGGCCCGCGTGCTCGGCGTCCAGCACGGCCTTCGCGCCCTGGATGTCGTACGCGTCCTCGGTCCGCTCGTTCCACGGCATCTCCAGGACGGTGTCCAGCCAGGTGCGGATCCAGGAGCCCTCGGGCGACTGGTCGGAGGCGCGCTCCAGCTTGTCGACCTCCTTGAGGGCGGCCTCGCGGACCTTCTCCGGCAGGTCGGCGGCCTCGACGCGGGCGCGGTAGTCGTCGGACTCCTCGCCCTCCTTCTCGCCGTTGAGCTCGCGCAACTCCTTGCGGACGGCCTCCAGCTGACGGCGCAGCAGGAACTCGCGCTGCTGCTTGTCGACGCCCTCCTGGACGTCCTTGGCGATGGTCTCGGCCACGTCCTGCTCCGCGAGGTGGTCGCGCAGCTGCTGCGTGGCGAGCTTGAGCCGGGCCACCGGGTCGGCGGTCTCCAGCAGTTCGACCTTCTGCTCGGTCGTCAGGAACGGCGAGTAGCCGGAGTTGTCGGCCAGCGCCGACACGTCGTCGATGGCCTGGACGCGGTCCACGACCTGCCAGGCACCGCGCTTCTTCAGCCAGGTGGTGGCGAGCGCCTTGTACTCCTTGACCAGTTCCGCGACCTGGCCCGGCAGCGGCTCGGGAACGGTCTCCTCGACGCGGGCGCCCTCGACCCAGAGCGCGGCGCCCGGGCCGGTGGTGCCGGCGCCGATGCGGACGCGGCTGCGGCCGCGGATCAGGGCTCCCGGGTCACCGTCGGCGAGCCGGCCCACCTGTTCCACCGTGCCGAGGACGCCGGTCTTGGCGTACGTGCCGTCGATGCGCGGCACCAGCAGCACCTTGGGCTTTCCGGGTTCGGAGCGGGCGGCGGCCTGAGCGGCCTCCACCGCGGCCCGCACCTCGGCGTCGCTCAGGTCCAGCGGGACCACCATGCCGGGCAGCACGACCTCGTCGTCGAGCGGCAGCACGGGCAGGGTCAGCGTGAACGCCGGTGACTCAGCAGCCATGATCTCCCCTTCGGCAGTCAACTTGAGCTATGCCGACTCAATGTTCTGACGGGGTCCATTGTTCCCGGGCTTCCGTTCGCTCTGAGCGATCACGCGCGCCTACGGGGGATGAGCTGCGGGAACGCTCAGACCGGCAGGTGCCGGCGCCGGACCAGGGGCCAGGCGGCCACACCGATCGTCAGGGCGATGACGTGTCCCCAGTTCGTCAGCGGGTCCGCGTACGTCAGCAGGTCGCTCAGCAGCCCGCCGGCCGCCAGGGTCAGCAACGGCCAGCGCAGCCAGGGGCGGAGGAGGCCCGTCAGGGCACCGGTACTCGTGGCCACGCCGAAGCTGATGCCGTAGTCGAGGCGGTGCAGTGAGGTGTCGGGCAGGTGGCCGAGCAGGACGGCGAGGCCCACCGGTACCTCGGTCGCGAGGGTGGCCAGGACATGCCCGGCCAGGAAGACACAGGCGGCCCGCGCCCCGCCTATCCGCCGCTCCAGTGCCGTGAGCACCAGCAGGAACGCGACCGTGTACGGCGAGAGGATGCCGCCCGCGACCCACAGCGCGCTCGCCAGCAGCACGAGCACGGGCGTGCGCACCAGGTGGGCCACGTCGGTGCTGGAGTCCTGGTGGAGCGTGTGCACCAGGCCGGGGTCGGCGTGGGCCGCGAACAGGGAGGTGACGGCCAGGACGGCCACGTAGGCGAAGGTGAACGGGGTGCCGACGGGGGTCGGCAGCAGGCGCCACGGGAGGAGCGGGGACCGGCGCGGGGGTGCGGTGGGGTGCGCGGCGGCGGGGGCCGCCTCGGGGGTGGCGGCGCGCTGGCGGGGCATGCCGTCCAGCAGGCCCGCGAGGACCGGCGCCGGGACGGCGGCCGTGCCGTCCGGAAGGGGCGTGCCCGGCGCGGGCGGGCAGGCGTCCGGCGCGGGACCCGTCGTGCTCCGTTCCACGGTGAGGCGCTCCTTCCGTCGCGCCCCACCCTTCGTGCTCGGCGTGCCGCTGTCTATGACCGACGCCACCCGGGAGCGGATTCACAGCAACCTCTCACCCGCCGGCCGCGTCCGGCCCCGGTGCGGACCACCCCGTCCGTGGGCGTCATGCGCAATTCCCGTGAACGCCAGGCTCCGTTCAAGCAGGATGGGGTCATGACTGCCGTGTACGACACTCCCGTGGTCCTGGACCGACGCGACGGCCCGTACGGCGAGGTGGTGCTGCGCAGACACGGAGCGCTGCTGCAGATCATCGCCAACGGCTGCTTCCTGATGGACACCTCGGACGGGCGCTCGGAGCGGCTGCTGGTCGACGCGGCCCGCGCCGCGCTGGACGGGCGGCCCGCGCCCGAGGTGCTGATCGGCGGGCTGGGCGTGGGGTTCTCGCTCGCGCATGCCGCCGCCGACCCGCGGTGGGGGCGGATCACCGTGGTGGAGCGGGAACCCGCCGTCATCGACTGGCACCGGGGCGGTCCGCTGGCACAGCTGTCCGCCGACGCGCTCGCCGATCCGCGCACCGCGATCGTGGAAGCGGATCTCGTGCGGTACGTCAATGAGACATCGGACACGTTCGACGCGCTGTGTCTCGACATCGACAACGGGCCCGGATGGACCGTCACCGAGGACAACGACAGCCTGTACTCACCGGCCGGACTCGCCGCCTGCGTACGGGTGTTGAGGCCTGGCGGGGTGCTCGCGGTGTGGTCGGCCGAGCCCTCTCCGGAATTTGAAGGAAGCTTGCGGAATGCCGGGTTCCAGCAGGTGCGTACCGAAGAGGTGCCGGTTGCCCGGGGCGTTCCGGACGCCGTCCACCTCGCCGTCCGACCTGGATAGCGACAGCGCGGTCGGTCACCGTAATGTGCTGCCCTGACGCGGATCATTCAAGCGTCAAACGCAGACATGGGATCACCCCACTGATTCCGGAAAGCAACAACAGGGGCGGGCGATGGAGCAGACACACACCTCCCAGAGCGGCGCGGCGACGACCACCCCGGGCGCACAGCGCCGGGTGCTGGTCGTCGAGGACGACCCCACGATCGTCGACGCCATCGCGGCCCGGCTCCGCGCCGAGGGATTTCTCGTGCAAACGGCGGCCGACGGTCCGGCCGCGGTCGACACGGCCGAGGCCTGGCAGCCCGATCTGCTGATCCTCGACATCATGCTGCCGGGCTTCGACGGGCTCGAAGTGTGCCGGCGGGTGCAGGCGCAGCGACCGGTGCCGGTCCTGATGCTCACCGCGCGGGACGACGAGACGGACATGCTGGTCGGGCTCGGCGTGGGCGCCGACGACTACATGACCAAGCCGTTCTCGATGCGGGAGCTGGCCGCACGCGTGCACGTGCTGCTGCGCCGGGTGGAGCGGGCCGCGCTGGCCGCCACCACCCCGCGCTCCGGCATCCTGCGGCTCGGCGAGCTGGAGATCGACCACGCGCAGCGCCGGGTGCGGGTGAAGTCCGAGGACGTCCACCTGACGCCCACCGAGTTCGACCTGCTGGTGTGCCTGGCGAACACCCCGCGCGCGGTCCTCTCCCGGGAGCAGCTGCTGGCCGAGGTGTGGGACTGGGCGGACGCCTCCGGCACCCGCACGGTCGACAGCCACATCAAGGCGCTGCGGCGGAAGATCGGCGCCGAGCGGATCCGTACGGTGCACGGCGTGGGCTACGCGCTGGAGACACCGACCCCATGAGCGACGGCGGGCGCCAGGCCGCACGGAGGAGCCCCGGGACCCTCGGCGAGGACCCCTGGGGCGGTGTGCGCCCGTTCTCGATCAAGACCAAGCTGGGTGCGCTGGTCGTCATCTCGGTGCTGATCACCACGGGTCTGTCGATCGTGGCGGTGCACACCAAGACGGAGCTGCGCTTCATCACGGTCTTCTCGATGATCGCCACCCTGCTGATCACGCAGTTCGTGGCGCACTCGCTCACCATGCCGCTGGACGAGATGAACGCGGTGGCCCGCTCCATCTCCGAGGGCGACTACACCCGCCGGGTGCGCGAGAACCGCCGGGACGAGCTGGGCGACCTGGCCCAGACGATCAACGTCATGGCCGACGAGCTGGAGGCCCAGGACAACCAGCGCAAGGAGCTGGTCGCGAACGTCTCGCACGAGCTGCGCACCCCGATCGCCGGGCTGCGCGCCGTGCTGGAGAACATCGTCGACGGGGTCACCGAGGCCGACCCGGAGACCATGCGGACGGCCCTGAAGCAGACCGAGCGGCTCGGCCGCCTGGTGGAGACGCTGCTGGACCTGTCCCGGCTCGACAACGGCGTCGTACCGCTGAAACTGCGGCGGTTCGAGGTATGGCCGTACCTGTCCGGCGTGCTGAAGGAGGCCAACATGGTCGCCTCCGCGCGCGCGGGCATCGCCTCCGGCTCCGGCAGCCACACGCGCACGGACGTCCATCTGCACCTCGACGTCTCGCCGCCGGAGCTGACCGCGCACGCGGACCCCGAGCGCATCCACCAGGTCGTCGCGAACCTGATCGACAACGCGGTCAAGCACAGCCCGCCGCACGGCCGGGTGACCGTGCGGGCGCGGCGCGGGCCGCAGCCGGAGTCGCTGGAGCTGGAGGTCCTGGACGAGGGCCCCGGCATCCCCCGGTCGGAGTGGCACCGGGTGTTCGAGCGGTTCAACCGCGGTGCGGTGACCCGGCCGCACGGTCCGGGCAGCGACGGCGGTACGGGGCTGGGCCTGGCGATCGCCCGGTGGGCGGTGGATCTGCACGGCGGCCGGATCGGTGTGGCCGAATCCGAGCGGGGCTGCCGGATCATCGTCACTCTTCCGGGACTGACTTCCGCACCAAGTTGACGTAAAGTCCGAGCGGAACCACAAGATCCACGTCGGTCGCCGCCGGTCCGCGCAGCTGGACACGTGTGATCAGGGCAGGCCCGCGCCACCCGTCGAACGAAGACGCGCAGGGCCCGGGCCCGCACACCCTCCGACATGCGGAACCACGCTTGTTTCCCGCCATTTCAAGCCCTGAAACAAGATTCTTGATGTGACTTACGCGACGATGACCTTGCCCGACCTGACCTTCCCGGCCAGGGAGGCGTAGCCTTTATTCCCGCTGTCCATCACCTTGTGAAGCGGAAGAGGGCGGTTGCCGCCGTGTCGCCACAGTCCCCCAGTAACTCGAGCATCTCCACCGACGACCAAGCCGGGAAGAACCCCGCTGCAGCGTTCGGTCCGAACGAGTGGCTCGTCGACGAGATCTATCAGCAGTACCTCCAGGACCCGAATTCGGTAGACCGTGCCTGGTGGGACTTCTTCGCCGATTACAAGCCGGGTGCTCCTGCCACCCCGGCTCCGGCGGGTACTGCGGCCACGGGGGCCGCAGAGACCCCCACCACGGCCCCGCAGGCCCGGCCCGCGGCCCCGGCCCCCCAGGCCGCCGCCCCGGCCGCCCCCGCGGCTCCGAAGCCCGCCCCGGCCCCCGCTCAGGCCCCGGCCCCCGCGGCGAAGGCCGCCCCGGCCAAGCCGGCGCAACCCGCACAGGCGCCCGCTCAGCCGAAGGCCAAGGCCGAACCGGCGAAGGAGGCCCCCGAGGGCCCCGAGCTGATCACGCTGCGCGGCCCGTCCGCCGCCGTGGCGAAGAACATGGACGCCTCGCTGGAGATGCCGACCGCCACCTCGGTCCGCGCCGTCCCGGTGAAGCTTCTGTTCGACAACCGGATCGTCATCAACAACCACCTCAAGCGCGCCCGCGGCGGGAAGATCTCCTTCACGCACATCATCGGGTACGCGATGGTGCAGGCCATCAAGGCCATGCCGTCGATGAACTGGTCGTACGGCGTCAAGGACGGCAAGCCGACCCTGATCAAGCCGCCGCACGTCAACCTCGGCCTGGCCATCGACCTGGTCAAGCCGAACGGCGACCGCCAGCTCGTCGTGGCCGCCATCAAGAAGGCCGAGACGCTGAACTTCTTCGAGTTCTGGCAGGCCTACGAGGACATCGTCCGCCGCGCCCGCGACGGCAAGCTGACGATGGACGACTTCACCGGCGTCACGGTCTCCCTGACCAACCCCGGCGGCCTCGGCACCGTCCACTCCGTGCCGCGCCTCATGCCCGGCCAGTCCGTGATCATGGGCGTCGGCGCCATGGACTACCCGGCGGAGTTCCAGGGCACCAGCCAGGACACCCTGAACAAGCTCGGCGTCTCCAAGGTCATGACGCTCACGTCGACCTACGACCACCGGGTCATCCAGGGCGCCGCCTCCGGCGAGTTCCTCCGCCAGGTCGCCAACCTGCTGCTCGGCGAGAACGGCTTCTACGACGACATCTTCCAGGCGCTGCGCATCCCCTACGAGCCGGTCCGCTGGCTCAAGGACATCGACGCCTCGCACGACGACGACGTCACGAAGGCCGCCCGCGTCTTCGAGCTGATCCACTCCTACCGGGTCCGCGGCCACGTCATGGCCGACACCGACCCGCTGGAGTACAAGCAGCGCAAGCACCCCGACCTGGACATCACCGAGCACGGCCTCACCCTGTGGGACCTGGAGCGCGACTTCGCGGTCGGCGGCTTCGCCGGCAAGTCGATGATGAAGCTGCGCGACATCCTCGGCGTGCTCCGCGACTCGTACTGCCGCACCACCGGCATCGAGTTCATGCACATCCAGGACCCCAAGCAGCGCAAGTGGATCCAGGACCGCGTCGAGCGCCCGCACTCCAAGATGGAGCGCGAGGAGCAGCTGCGCATCCTGCGCCGGCTGAACGCCGCGGAGGCGTTCGAGACCTTCCTGCAGACGAAGTACGTCGGCCAGAAGCGCTTCTCGCTGGAGGGCGGCGAGTCCGTCATCCCGCTGCTCGACGCGGTGATCGACTCCGCCGCCGAGTCCCGCCTGGACGAGGTCGTCATCGGCATGGCCCACCGCGGCCGCCTCAACGTCCTCGCCAACATCGTCGGCAAGTCCTACGCGCAGATCTTCCGTGAGTTCGAGGGCAACCTCGACCCGAAGTCGATGCACGGCTCCGGCGACGTCAAGTACCACCTGGGCGCCGAGGGCACCTTCACCGGCCTGGACGGCGAGCAGATCAAGGTCTCGCTGGCCGCCAACCCGTCCCACCTGGAGACGGTCGACCCGGTCATCGAGGGCATCGCCCGCGCCAAGCAGGACATCATCAACAAGGGCGGAACGGACTTCACCGTGCTGCCCGTCGCACTGCACGGCGACGCGGCCTTCGCGGGCCAGGGCGTGGTGGCCGAGACCCTCAACATGTCGCAGCTGCGCGGTTACCGCACCGGCGGCACGGTCCACATCGTCATCAACAACCAGGTCGGCTTCACCGCGGCCCCCGAGTCCTCGCGTTCCTCCATGTACGCGACGGACGTGGCCCGCATGATCGAGGCCCCGATCTTCCACGTGAACGGCGACGACCCGGAGGCCGTGGTCCGCGTGGCGCGGCTCGCCTTCGAGTTCCGCCAGGCGTTCAACAAGGACGTGGTGATCGACCTCATCTGCTACCGCCGCCGCGGTCACAACGAGTCGGACAACCCGGCCTTCACCCAGCCGCTGATGTACGACCTGATCGACAAGAAGCGCTCGGTGCGCAAGCTCTACACCGAGTCCCTGATCGGTCGCGGCGACATCACCCTGGAAGAGGCCGAGCAGGCCCTGCAGGACTACCAGGGTCAGCTGGAGAAGGTCTTCACGGAGGTCCGCGAGGCCGTCACGACCCAGCAGGCCACCGGCCCCGTGCCGGACCCGCAGGCGGACTTCCCGGTTGCCGTGAACACCGCGATCTCCTCGGAGGTCGTCAAGCGCATCGCCGAGTCCCAGGTCAACATCCCCGACTCCTTCCACGTCCACCCGCGTCTGCTGCCCCAGCTGCAGCGCCGGGCGGCGATGGTCGAGGACGGCACGATCGACTGGGGCATGGGCGAAACCCTCGCCGTCGGCTCCCTGCTGCTGGAGGGCACCCCGGTCCGGCTGTCCGGCCAGGACTCCCAGCGCGGCACCTTCGGCCAGCGCCACGCGGTCCTCATCGACCGCGAGACGGGCGAGGAGTACACCCCGCTCCAGTACCTCGCCGAGGACCAGGCGCGCTACAACGTCTACAACTCCCTGCTGTCCGAGTACGCGGTCATGGGCTTCGAGTACGGCTACTCGCTGGCCCGCCCCGACGCGCTCGTGATGTGGGAGGCGCAGTTCGGCGACTTCGTCAACGGCGCCCAGACGGTGGTCGACGAGTACATCTCGGCAGCGGAGCAGAAGTGGGGGCAGACGTCCGGCGTCACCCTGCTCCTGCCGCACGGCTACGAGGGCCAGGGCCCGGACCACTCCTCGGCCCGGGTCGAGCGCTTCCTCCAGCTCTGCGCGCAGAACAACATGACGGTCGCCATGCCGACCCTGCCGTCGAACTACTTCCACCTCCTGCGGTGGCAGGTGCACAACCCGCACCACAAGCCGCTGGTGGTCTTCACCCCGAAGTCGATGCTTCGCCTGAAGGCCGCCGCGTCGAAGACGGAGGAGTTCACGTCGGGTCAGTTCCGTCCCGTCATCGGGGACACGGCGGCGGACCCGGCCGCGGTCCGCAAGGTCGTGTTCGTGGCCGGCAAGCTGTACTACGACCTCGAGGCCGAGCGGCAGAAGCGGGGCGTGACGGACACCGCGATCATCCGCATCGAGCGGCTGTACCCGCTGCCGGGTGCCGAGATCCAGGCGGAGGTCAACAAGTACCCGAACGCCGAGAAGTACCTGTGGGCGCAGGAGGAGCCGGCGAACCAGGGTGCGTGGCCGTTCATCGCGCTCAACCTGATCGACCACCTGGACCTGGCGGTCGGCGCGGACGTCCCGCACGGCGAGCGCCTGCGGCGCATCTCGCGTCCGCACTCCTCGTCCCCGGCGGTCGGCTCCGCGAAGCGGCACCAGGCGGAGCAGGAGCAGCTGGTGCGTGAGGTCTTCGACGCGTAAGCCTCCGGCGGTTCGCCAGGTATGAGGGCCCGGTGCCGAGTTCTAGCTCGGCACCGGGCCCTTCGCCTGTGCCGGGGGGTTGCGCAAGACCGTGCGCGGCTGCGGGCCGGCTGTGGTCACTCGCGCGGTTCCCCGCGCCCCTTTGGGGCGCTTCAGCCCAGGTATGCCTCGAAGTCCCAGTACGGGCGGACCCGTTGGCGGGCCGAGAGGGTGTGGGGGTGCTGGGCGCCCAGCGTGCGGGTCAGGGACAGCAGGGCGTCCTCCTCCAGCTTGCCCGCCTCCTCCTGCTCGTGCGCCGCCCTCAGATCCGCGGCGAGAGCGACCTGACACGACAGCGTGAGCGGGTGCTCGTGGCCCAGTGTGTGCCGGGACCGGCGCAGGGTGTCGCGGCTCAGCTCCACCGCTTCCTCGATGCGCCCGTTGAAGTTGCGCGCGCCGGCCGCGTTGAGGGCGCAGCCCAGGACCCAGGGATGGTCCGGGCCGAGCGTGGCGCCGAGGCCGGCGAGGGCGGACTCGAACATCGACAGGGCCTCGCCTCGCTCGCCGGCCGCCTGCATCACCAGCCCGGTGCTGGACAGCATGCCGGTGGCCACGGGATGCGCGGGGCCGAGCAGCGACCGGTAGCCGGCCTCCGCCTCGTCGATGAGGTCGCGGGCCTGGCTGAGATCGCCGTGTTCCCGCAGGTAGTTGCCGTAGTTGGTGAGGAACGCCAGCGTGCGGTAGTGCTCGCGGCCGTGCAGCTGGATCAGCTGGTCCAGCAGGCTGGCCATCTGGGGGCCGACGTCCGGTGCGTGCCCGCCCTCCCGGCGCCGGCACATGGCCAGCTGGGAGCGGGCTTCGAGGGTCTGGGGGTGCTGCGGGCCGAGCACCTGCACATGGAGCCGTACGACGGGTTCCTGGCGGGCCAGCGCCTCGCGGTAGCGGCCGAGCAGGCGGAGGCTGTGGGTGACCGCGTTGCCGGAGTGGAGGGTGTTGATGTGCCGGGCGCGCAGCACGCTCTCGCGCCGGGCCAGGGTCTCCAGGTCGAGGTCCAGCGCCTCGGCGTACCGGCCCAGCATGCGCAGGGTGACGCCGAGGTTGTGCCGGGCGACCAGGGTGGGCGGCTCGTCCGGGCCGAGGAGCCGTTCGTTGCCGTCGAGGACCTCACGCTGGAGGTCGTACGCCTCCTGGTAGCGGCCCAGGGAGCGCAGGCCGGAGGCGATGGCGCTCTTGCTGACGAGTTCGCCGATCTCGTTGCGCCGGGGCGCCGCCTGGAGCTGTTTCAGCACGCCCCGGTGCAGCTCGTACAGCTCGCGGAACCGGCCGCTGTTGCGGAGCATGTTGCCCTCCTGGGTGGCCAGGTCGAGCATCGGCTGGTCGATCGGGTCCATGAACCGCGACCAGTGCTCGCGCACCTGCTGCGCCAGTTCCAGGCCGCCGCTGTACTCGCCGCTGCGGGTGCAGTACCGCAGACAGTTCAGGACCAGCTCCTGCACGCGCGGCTGCCGGCTCTCCAGGGCGCCGGACGGTTCGAGGTGGGGCAGCAGCTCGGCGTAGCGCGGCCAGTTGCGGCTGTCGGCGGGGTTGCCCGGATCGGCCTCGGCGAGCAGGGTGCGCACCGCCCGCCGGTGCAGTTCGTGGCTGCCGTCGCCGGTCAGCTTGGAGACGATGTCGTGGACGAGCCGGTGCATGTGCACCGACTCCTGGTGCGGGCCCATCTCGGCGGCCAGCGGGCCACGGGTCTCGCGGGTGAGCACCGAGTAGTTGACGAGGGTGTCCAGGGCCCGCGTCCAGGCGGGCAGGTCGGTGGACATCCAGCGCAGTTCCTCGGGCAGCTCGGCGCGCGGGTAGGCGCGGATGAGGCCGAGCGGGATGCGTCCGGGGGCGAAGGAGGTGCACAGGCCGAGCACCTCGATGGCCTGCGGCTGGGAGCGGCGCAGCCGGTTGAGCAGTATGGCCCAGGAGGTGAGGGAGGACTGCGGGAAGCCCTCGCCGGTGACGGGTTCGTCGACGGTGGACAGCCGCCGTTCGCGCACCATCCGCAGGTACTCGGCGGCCTCCATGCCGGACTCGCCGAGCCAGGACGCGGCCTGCACCAGCGGCAGCGGCACGTCCCCGAACTCGGCCGCCACCTCGTCGGCCTCGCGGGCGGTGATGTGCGGGGCGCGGCGCATCAGGTAGGCGGTGGACTCGGGGCGCAGGAACGCGGGGATCTCCAGTACGTCGGTGTGCTCGCTCCAGCCCCGGTTGCGGGAGGTGATCAGCACGTGCCCGGTGCCCTGCGGGAGCAGCGAGGTCACGCCCTCGATGTCGTCCCAGCCGTCGAAGACCAGCAGCCAGTTGCCGTACGGCTCGCCACGCCTGAGCGCGTTGCGGACCGCGCGGATGCGTTCGCCGGGCTCGCTGCCGATGCGCAGGCCGAGTTCGACGGCGAGTTCGCCGAGGCGGTCGCGCTGGATGGTGCGGTCGTCGCTGTTGACCCACCACACCAGGTCGTAGTCGGTGCTGAAGCGGTGCGCGTACTCGGCGGCCAGCTGGGTCTTGCCGATGCCGGACATGCCGACGAGCGTGCAGGCGGCGGCGCCGCGCTCGGCGTCGGCGAGCCGCTGGTGGAGTTCGCCCAGCAGGTCGTCGCGGCCGGTGAAGCGCGGGTTGCGGCGCGGCACCTCGCCCCAGATCTCGCAGCGCTCGTCCGGGTAGCGGATCCGCCCGGCGAGCGTGCGGGGGCGGGCGAGCGGTTCCAGGCCGAGGCGGCGCAGCAGGCGGTCCTCGGCGGCCTGTTCGCTGAGGGCCCACAGGCTGGCCGGTTCCAGGACGGCGGTGGCGGGCAGCAGCGGCCGGTTGGTGAGGTTGACGGCCGCGAACCGGTCGGCGTGGGCGGCGACGAAGCCGCGCAGCGCGTCGTTCCACTCGCCCGGCGGGCGGGGGCCCAGTTCGAAGAACCAGTCGTTGAGGACCAGCAGCACCTTTCCGCTGGCCAGCAACAGGTCGCCGAGCGAGTCCTCCAGCGCGACCTCGCGCGGCGGGTCCCAGCGCTGCAGGGTGGCCCGGTGTCCGTGCCGCTCCAGGCACTGCGCGATCCACGCCGCCCACGAGCGGTAGTACCCCGGGAAGACCACGAGCACATGTTCGGGTGCCGCCGCACCGTTCGCGCCCGGCCGCCGCTGTTCCGCCATCGCCGCTCCCTGCTTCCACCGCGGCCACCGGTCTCCTGGGCAGCCGCACGCATAACGTAACGCAATAGACCGTCGACGGAGCGTCAGCCCGGCGCGCGGGCGCTCCCCGCGAGGCGCGCGTGGTGGCTGCCCATGTGCCGGACGAACTCCCTTCCACAAGGGGTCAGTTCATCGGACTCGGCCAGCACGGACAAGGCCTCGGCGACCTGCTCCCGGCACGCCTCGAACCGCTCGGCGGCGCGCCGCCGCCACACCCAGGCGGGTCCGCTGCGGGCCCGCCACCACAGGTCCAGCAGCGCCAGGTGCGCGTACGCGCCCTGGAGCACGCCCGGCACCGGGCGCGGGTCCCGCCGCCAGCCCACCCGGTGCAGGCTGCCGCCGGGCCGCCACAGCGGGACCAGCTCGTCCAGCACGGCCAGCTTGGTGTGGTGCGTCTCGTGCACCAGCAGCTCGACCAGCTCCCGCCGGTCGGCCGGGAGCTGTGCCAGGACGGCGCCGGGCGCGGTCCGCACGGTGGCGCTCAGCGGCGGTCCGCCGCCCGCCGACGGCACCAGCGGGACGACGGCACGCACCAGCGCCAGGGTCTCCGCGGCCCGGGCGGGGTGTGTCGCGGCCAGCAGGGCGTGCGCGTCACGCCAGCGGGCGGCCCACCCGGCCGGGTCGGAGTACGGCCGCTCGGCCGCGGGCAGTGCCGCCGGCCCTATGCCGCCCGGGGGCACCCGGTGGGGGTCCACGTCGTCGAGTACGGCGGTGCCGCCGGGCAGGGTGTGCAGCGCCGACCAGGCCAGGCTGCCGTCGGCGGTCCACCGGGTGCCGGGTCCGGCCGGGGCGGCCCCGGACAGCAGCAGCGTCCGGCCCGCGCCGTCGGTGATGCGGAGGGCCCCGGACCGGCCGCTGAGCCGGGCCCGGCCCCGGGCGCAGCGCAGCAGCCCGATACCGGGCAGCGGCAGCAGGCCGGCGGGCAGCGCGCGGGTGGTGGTGAAACGGCAACCGGCGCGCAGGGCGGCGGCGACGGCCACCGCGCCCAGCCCGGCGAGACCCTCGGCGAACTCCGGGCCGTCGGGCGCGGTGAGCACCGTGGCCAGCCAGGCACCGGTCGTCGGATAGTCGAGGACGGCGCGGACGGCCGCGGCGTCGGACCGCTCGGCCCGTTCCAGCAGCGCCCAGTCGTCCTCGAAGCGCCGCCGTACCGCCGCGGGCAGGGTGCCGCGCACGCGGTCGAAGCGGACCAGGACGGACTTCAGCAGCAGCATCCGCCGGGCGTGCAGGGCGGCGCGCAGGGCCGCGGTGGTGGCGGGCAGCGGCCGGGTGCGGGCCAGCGCGCCGAGGATCTCGGGCGGCACCGGTCCGGGAGCGGGGGCGGCCGGGGCGGCCGGCCGTATGTCCCCCAGGGGTCCCACGGCTCCCGGGGTCATGCCACGGTGTCCTCGCCGCGTAAGGGCTGTCGCGCGGGACCGGCCGAAAACGCATGCCCGGGCCGGCCCGGCATGATCTCGTCGTCCCCGCCGGTGGTGTACCAGACCCGGCGCAGCCCGTCCGGGTCGGCGAGCACCCCGGCGACCGCCGCGAGCACCGCCGGATCGTCCATGGCACGCAGTGTCCGCAGGTCGACGTCGGTGAGGTCGGGCGGGAACACGACCTCTTCGGCGTCCTCGCCGAGGCCGGCCCCCCGTGTCCTAAGCTCCCCCACCCTCGGCTCCTCCCTGCCCTACGCCCGCCCCGCACAGCCGCAGTGGCTGCCCACTTCTTCCCGACAGGCCGGAACCAGAAACCCTGGACGGCTCAACTCCGGTCAAGTTCGCGCGCGTCGGCCCACTCCTGGGACCACGGCCACCACGGCGGGGCCGTTTCCCGCCAGTCCGGCTGGGGCAGCGACCGCGCGTCCGCGGGCGGCGGTCGCCGCTCCGCCCGCCGGGTCAGCTCGACATCGGCCCAGTCGACCTCGCGCAGCGCCCCGACGAGCCCCTGCCACTGCTGCAAGGCCGCCCGGAACGCGCCACGGGCCGCGCCCGGCCGCCCCATCAGCGCCAGCACCGCCCCGCAGCCGTGCCGGGCGCGGGCGGCCGTCACCGAGCCGGGGTCACCGCCGTGGGCCGCCTCCGCCTCCCGCTCGGCGTTCTCGTACGCCTGCAGCGCCTCCATCAGCACCGGCGCGCCCGCGTGGTACCAGCCCTCCAGCCGCACCCGGCCCAACTGGAGCCAGACCTCAGCCCGTACCGCCGCGTCGGTCGCCGCGCGCACCGCCTGGCCGAGCAGATGCCGGCTCTCGAACAGGTCGGGCAGGAAGCCGACATGACGGAAGCGCTGGGCCAGCGCGCTGCCGACCAGGCCCTGGAGCCGGCCGCGGTGCGCGGACCGGGCGGGCAGCGACTTCAGCGCCTCGCGCAGCACGTACTCGGCCCGGTCCACCACACCGGCCCCGTCGCCGGCGGAGGCCCGCCGGAGCAGCGACTCGCCCCAGGCGGTGAGGAGCCGGACGCGCAGCGGGCCGTCGGCGGGGGCGAGCAGCGCGGCCCTCTCGTACGCCGCGTCGGCCTCCGCGCTCTCCCCGGCCGCGTCGTGGAACGCGGCCAGCGCGGCCAGGCACGGCAGCAGCAGGTCCGGATCGTCCCCGGCGGCGGCCAGCGCCTCGCCGAGCGCCCGCCGGGTCTCGGTGTCCTCGGCGCCGGCCCCGCGCAGCGCCCGCGCGAGATCGAGCAACGCGGGCCCTCGTACGGCGTCGGGTACCCGCTCCCGTGCCAACACCGCGCAGGCCTCCCGCAGTTCGGGCACGGCGGCACCGGGATGCCGCAGATCGAGCAGAACCCGCCCGCGCAGCAACAGCCGGGCGCGGTGGGCGGTCACCTCCCAGGGCACGCCGTCCCGGCTCACGGCGGACGCGGGCACGCCTTCCGGCTGCGGCCCGCCGACGGCGGCTACGACGGCGTCCGCGCCGTGGAGACCGCGCCCGGAACGGCCGTCACCGGTACGGCCGTGGGCGACCCCGGTGTCACCGGAACCGCCGTCGCCGGCCCCGCCGTCACCGGAACCGCCGTCACCGGAACCGTCGGCGCCGGTCTCGCTGTCACCGACCCGCACGTCACCGGAGCCGGCATCGGGGGCCCGGTCCACGCCGAGCACCCCGTCACCGGGCCCGCCGTGACCGGACCCACCCCCGGACCCGCCGTCACCGGACCCCCCGTCACCGGACCCGCTGTCCCCCGATCGGCCGTCACCGGGGCGGCCGTCGAAGGCGTCCTCGCCGGTGGTGCCCTCGCCCGGCCCGCCAGAGATGCCGTCACCCGGAACCGCGCCCCCCAGTTCCCCGGGGTCGGGCTGCCGGCCGCGGGCGACCGCGGTGATGCGGGGCCAGGGCGGGACCTCGCCGTCCAGGGTGCCGAGCGCTTCCGTCAGGTGGTCCCGTTCCGCCGTCAGCTGCCACAGCTCCCGTCGGCAGGCGGCCAGTTCCAGGGCCGCTTCCGCCCGTTCCCGGCTGTCGGCGGGAGCCGTCCCGTACGCGGTGGCGAGTTCGGCCGCCGCCTCCCGCAGCAGCCCGGCACGCCGCCCCTCCGCCCGCGCACCCGCCGTACCGGCCTCCGCGCGCAGCACGCGGCCGAGGACCAGGCGCGCGCGGGCCACGGGACCCGCACCGTCGGCCCCCGTGCCCGCCGTGGCGACGAGGGCCTGGTCCCGGGCCCGGCGCAGCATCTCCGGGTCGGCCAGCTGCCGCCACCGGTCGAGCAGCCGCTCGGCCTCGGTCAGCGGGTCGGGGGTGACCAGGTCCGGCAGGTAGAACCGCAGTACGCGCGCGGGGATGCGGGCGAACAGCTCGGCCTCCACGCTGCCGCCGCCGTCCCGCGCACCGCCGCCCTCGGCGGAGCGCCCGGCGCCGGCGTCCGGATCGTGGTCGGCGAGCCGGGCCGCGGCCAGGGCGGCGAAGTTGCGGGTGCCCTTGCCGAAGTGCCGTTCCACATAGGCCGAGCAGTGCTTGAGGACGAGCCCGGCGGTGTCCTGGTCGAGGGAGGACAGCAGCAGGTCCTGCATGCGTGGCGAGTATGCGAAGCACGGCTGTTCCTCGGTGCCGGGCAGCTGCCGCAGCAGTCCGCCGAGCAGCACCTCGGCCAGTTCCATGGGGCCGGTGTCGGGCAGCATGGCCCGCTGGACCAGCCGCATCACGGGCAGGGTGAGGGGCGCGGCGGCGAGGTAGACGGCGAGCCGCAGGGCGCCGGGTGAGGCGCCGGCGCGGAAGGCGCGCAGCAGCTCCTCGTCGCTGCGCGCCGGCGGTGCGGCGGAGACGGCCCCCGGTGCGGTGGCGGGGTGGGCGAAGCCGGCCCAGGCGTGCTCGCGGGTCGGCCCGGTGCCGGCGAGCAGCCGGGCGAAGGCCGCGAACGCCTCCGGGGTGGGCTGGAGCACGGGCACCGGCCGGGCAGTCGGCGGTGGTTCCTCCGCTTCGTCCCACGGCTCGTCCTCGGGCAGGAAGTCGAGGCGCCCGCCGGACTCGCCGGTGCGGACCAGCAGCCCTGGCTCGGCGGGCAGCGCGGTACGCCCCCACAGCCGGGGCGGCAGCGGCTGGACCACGGCCAGCGGGGCGGTGCGCGGCCAGCCGTGCAGGAGGCGCTGCGCGGTGCCGTTCTGCCACAGGGGGCCGACGCAGTCGCTGATGACGAAGGTGAGCCGGCGTCCGCTGGGGTCGTGCAGCTCGTCGGCGGGCCGCAGCCGGGTGCGCCGGCCGGGACCGACGGTCGTACCGACGAGGGGGGTGCCGGAGTCGTCGGCGTACAGGTGGTGGACGCGGACGGAGGCGAACGCGCCGGACTGCTGGCAGGCCTGGCGCAGTTCCTCGACCATCTCGCCCCAGACGGCCATGGCGGGCCCGGTGTCCATGAGCAGCTGGACGTCGCAGCGCCGGTGGCGGCCGGGCCGGGTGACGGGGAGCAGGATGCCGCTGGCGGCGGCCCGGTCGGCGGTGGCCGCCTCGTCGATCCGTTCGTCCCGGCCGCGTGCGGAGGCGGTGCGGTAGCGGCCGAGGGCACGCAGTGCCTTCTGCAGGCCGAGCAGTCCGGGCAGGGCGCCGGCGGCGGGGGCGCGGACCGGGAAGGCCGCGGGGTCGCCGTCGGTCCGGGCGTAGGGGGCGGGGCTCGGGGTGTGCAACGGGACGGCGGGGGCGGGTGCGTCCGCGCGGAGCGCCTGCGGGCTGCCGGGGCCGTCCGGACCGGTGCCGTCCGGCGGTACGTCCTTCGCCCCCGGACCGGACGCGCCGCCCGTGCCGGAGGAACCGGAAGAGCCGGGCGGGCCGTCGGGGCCGGTGCCGGTGGGGTCGCCGGGCGCGGCCGTGCCCAGCCGCCGGGCCAGCCAGAGCGCGTCGGCCATGTCCTCGGCGGTCGGCTGGAGCCCGCCCTGGCGCAGCTTGCCGATCAGCTCGTCCAGGCGCATCTCCGGCATCCGCCTCTCACCTCGTACGGTCGAGCGGTTGCATCAGCATCTCGGCGATCCGCTCCCGGGTGAGGCCCTGCGCGTGCGGATCGTGCTGGGTGAGGAACAGGGCGTTGAGGAGCTGGTCGGCGGCGAGCACCTCGCCGGGTTCCCGCTCCAGGAACCGGCGGATGAGTTCGCTGCCGGCGGCGACGCCGTCCGTGCCGAGGTGCGCCTCGACCATGGCGGTGAGCTGCTCCTCGCCGGGCGGGTCCAGTTCCAGCTGGACGCAGCGGCGCAGCAGCGGGGCGGGGAAGTCGCGTTCGCCGTTGGAGGTCATCACGATCACCGGGAACGCGGTGCACGCGACGCGCCCGCCGCGCACGGCCACCCGGTCGCCGTCGTGCGTGAGCACGTCGACGACGGGTTCCCGGTCGGCCAGCCGTTCCAGCTCGGGGACGGAGAACTCGCCCTCCTCCAGGGTGTTCAGCAGGTCGTTGGGCAGATCGAGGTCGCTCTTGTCCAGCTCGTCGATGAGCAGGACGCGGGGCTGCTCGGCGGGCAGGAGCGCGGTGCCGAGCGGGCCGAGGCGGATGTAGGAGCCGATCCCGGAGGCCGCGGCACCGCGGTCGTCCCCGCGGGCGCGCTCCAGCTGGACGTCCTGGAGCCGGGCGATGGCGTCGTACCGGTACAGGCCGTCCTGGAGGGTGGTACGGCTGACGATGGGCCAGCGCAGCACCGTACCCAGGCCGAGTTCATGGGCGATCGCGTACGCCAGGGTCGACTTGCCGGTCCCCGGGTTGCCGGTCACCAGCAGGGGCCGGCGCAGGTAGAGGGCCGCGTTGACCGCGTCGACCTCGGCCGGCCGGGGCGCGTAGTTCTCGACCAGACGGCGGCGCACGCCGAGCCGGCGGGCGCTGCTGGGATCTTCCGGGCCGCTGTCCGCGCCGTCCCGGGAGGCGGCGAAGTCACGCCAGGGCGGCGGCGCCGGCAACCGTCGCATGCCGTCGTGCGGCTGACCCACTCCGCGGTAGATCCGCCAGTCGTTCACCTTGGGCTCCTCCCGGCTCTGGTGATCATGCAGCGGGCCCGGCCGTCCGACGTACGAGGCTACCGCCCGCCGGCCGCGCCCGCCGAGGTTCGCGGCGTACGACGCCCCCTCTCCCTTCCCGCGAACAGCCGTACGACTCGGCAGAGTTGACGGGATGTCCACCGGGAGCGGCGGGCCGCCGACGGCTCAGCCGCCGGGCGCGGCCAGCGGCGGCGGTCGCATGCTCTCCGTCCCGTACGGCGGCCGGTCCGGCGGCGGGTCGAACAGCACGGCGATCTTGCCGCGCAGGCCGTGTGCCCGGGCGGTGTCCGGGTCGGCCAGGCGGATGCGCAGATCGCGGACCGGCCCGTGCAGCCCGTCCGCGTGCCCGGCGAGCCCCAGCAGGTCGGCGGCCTGCCGGTGGAAGTCCCCGCACTCCTCGTGATCATGCAGGTCTCGGCGCCACAGCACCACCGAGTGCCCGGAGCGCAGCGCGTCCCGCATCGCCGCGTAGCCCTCGCCGCTGCCGACGGGACCGCAGTAGACGGGCACGGACGCGTCGCTCATCGCCGACAGCGCGCCGTAGTACGGGAACCTGCCCCCGGCCCGGGCCCCCGGCGGATGCCCCTCGGCGACGGGCCGCCCGTGCAGCGTCCCGTGCGCCAGCGGTCCGCGCAGGACGCCCTTCCAGCGGCGGCGCCACTCCGGGGAGGGCGGCAGACCGTTGCGCCGGACGTCCCGGACGACGACGGTCCGCCGCATCCCGAGCGGCAGGGCCCGCTCGTCCACGAAGTCGTCGTCCTCGTCGTCCTCGTCGGTCGGGGCGGCGCGGAGACCGGGGAGCAACTGCCAGTCGTCCACCGGGAGGTCGAACAGCTTGCGGGGCAGGAAGACCTCGATCGCGGCGAGATGCTCTCCGTGGTCCCCCTGGTTCAGCGCCTTGGCCAACGGCTCCCGCAGCACCCGCGCCAGTTCTTCGGCCCGCACACCCCGGTCGTCCCCGTCGACCGGCGTCACGTCCTGCCCGCCGTAGATCAGCTGCACGCTCCAGGGATGCCGGCCGTAGGTGGCCGGGCCGACCTTGACGAGGACGTCGGTGCGGGTGTCGGGGGAAGGGGCGGGGAGGGAGGGGGTTGTGAACGCGGGCCGCGTCGCGCGGCTCCACTCGGTCGTCCCGGTGGGCCCGGCGGTGAGCGGCGCTGTTCCGGGCTCGGTGGCTGACGGCGTACCGAGGAACTCGACGGTGGACGGCGCTTCGAGGGTGGACGGCGCTTCGACGGCGCCGACCGGCGCCGGCACGTCGACGGCCGGGCTCTGCGCCGCACTGGCCTGCGCCGGAGTCACGACCGCTCCGTTCGACACGGGCACTGCGCCGGACGGACCACCGGGCCGGCTGCCGGACGGGCCACCGGTCGCAGCGGTGGCCGAACCGCCGGCCCGCTCCGTCCCCTCGGCGCTCTCCAGCAGCGCGCGGATGGCCTCGCCGACCGCCCAGTGCCGGTGGCCGGCGGCCTGCCCGGCTATCCACTCGGTGAACGCCCGCAGCCGCCCCGCCTCCACCTCCCCGGCGTGCTCGCGCGCGGCCCTGCGGGCCACCCGGGCCGCGTACAGCAGTACGGCGTCCAGGTCGACCAGCGTTCCACCGCCGCCGGGGTCCAGCGTGCGCAGGCCGTACAGCAGCGCGGCGCCCTCGCGCCAGGTGCGGACGTTCCGCAGCACCAGGGACGGCAGCCGTTCGCCCCGCACCTGCTCCTTCACGTCCTCCACGAGGTGGACGACCTCACCCGTTCCGGCCGGCGGCGGCAGGTGCGCGAGATGGCCGTAGAGCCGCGTGCGCAGTTCGGTGGTGATCCCGGAGACGGGGGGCGCGTGACCGGGCAGCGTGGCGTGGACGGCGGTCCAGTGCGGGTACGGCGAGGGGACGCCGAGGAGGCTCGCGTGATGGAGGTCGTGGGCGCGCAGCACCTCGCGCACCGCGCGCCCGACCTCGCGCGAGTCCAGCAGTTCGTACAGCGCGGTGACCGGGACGGCGACGCCCTCCTCCCGCCGGCGCCCTTTGATCACGCCGATGACGGAGCCGTGCCGCAGGTCGAGCACCGGCCCGCCGGAGAGTCCGCCGATGGGGAGGATGCCGGTGAGCAGCAGGGCGCGGGCGTCGGAACCGGCGAGTTCGCCGCTGCCCTGCCGGATGCCCAGCTCGCCGGTCTGCACCGACCAGCCGTAGAGCCCGAGCGGGCTGCGCGGGCCGGCTTCCCGGTCGCCGAGCCACAGGCAGCGCACCTCGTCGGCGCCGGTCACCCGGACGAGCGCGAGGTCGGGGAAGGGCCAGGGGTCACGCGCCGGTCGCCCGGCCTCGGGCCGGGGCGCGACGACGACGGCCGTCCCGGTGCCGCCGCGCGGCTCCCAGGCGCCGTCGGCGGTGCGCTCCTGCCAGGTCACGCTCAGGGCGCTCTCCCCTCGGCACACCGCGGCTCCCCCTTTTCCCACGACGTGGGCGCAGGTCAACAGCCAACCCGGGGCTATGAAGAACCCCGACCCCCAGTACGAGTCACGGTCCGTTGCATACCCGTCACCCGGTGCGCCGATGCGCGCGAGGGAGGGGCGCACCATCTCGTCGAAGGCGCTCATACGGCGCCGGGGGCCGGGGACTGCGGCGGTACGACCGCGCCGCCCGCCGTCGCCGGGTCCGCGCCGTCCGCTGCCGTGGCCGGTTCGGTCCAGGTCAGGGACACGGTGAGGGAGGATGTGCCGCCGCCCTCGGCGATGGCGCTCACGATCTTGCCGGACTGCGCCGTCAGTTCGATGCCGAAGCTGACGGAGACCTCGACGGGGGCCGGCGTGTCCAGACCGGCGCGCAGGGAGCGCACGACACCACCGACCGTGCCGGCCAGTCCCCCCGCCATGTCGATGACCCGGTCGCCGAGCCCGGTGTCCCAGTAGCCGCCCTCGTCCAGCGCGTCCTCGGCGGCGCTGATCCTCGCCCAGACGACGGTTCCGTCGTCCAGGCGCACGCGTTCGATTCCTCCAGCCATGACGCCCCCGTTCGCCGATGGGAGGAGAAGGCTAACTCCCGGGGAGGCAGAGGGGGAGGGGAAGAGGGGTGCCGGCGAAGGACACGGCCGATGATCGCCCCTACTCGTCCTCCTCGTCATCGAGCCGCGCGAGCCAGGTGGCCAGCCGCTCCACGGGCACCTCGAAGTCCGGGTTCAGGTCGACGAACGTACGCAACTGCTCCGCCAGCCACTCGAAGGTGACCTCTTCCTCGCCACGCCGCTTCTCCAACTCCTCGATACCGCGGTCGGTGAAGTACATCGGTGCCCATCTCCAGCAGATACATCAGCCTGACAACAACTCCCACCAGCCTATGTCGCCGCCGGGCCGCGGCTGGGCCGGCCCGGTCTCCGCCCGCGGCGTCCCCCGGACGAGCGCCTTGACTTCCGCCATCCACGATATATCGTGAATCTCAGAGAACACGATATGGCGTGTCGTGACACGTGCCCCGCCCGGCCGAGGAGGCCCCCATGTCCGAGTGGTCCGTCACCGAACCCCAGAAGCTGACCTTCGACACCCCCGTGCGCGACCTCCAGGTCCGCATCGTCAACGGCACGGTGAACGTGGTGGGCACGGACGAGGGCGCCGCCCGCCTGGAGGTCTCGGAGCTGGAAGGGCCGCCCCTGATCGTCACCCAGCACGGCACCACCCTCACCGTGGCCTACGAGGACCTGCCCTGGAAGGGCTTCCTCAAGTGGCTCGACCGGAAGGGCTGGCGCCGCAGCGCCGTCGTCTCCCTCGCGGTCCCCGCCGACACCCGCGTGGAGGTCGGCGTCGTCGGCGCCGCCGCGGTCGTCTCCGGCATCCGCGGCCCCGCGGTGATCAAGGGAGTGACCGGCGACACCACCCTGGTCGGCGTCTCGGGCCCGGTCCGCGCGGACACCGTCTCGGGGAGCCTGGAGGCCCAGGCGGTCACCGGCGACCTGCGGTACCACTCGGTCTCGGGCGACCTGACCGTGGTCGAGGGCTCCGGCTCCTCCGTGCGCGCCGACACCGTCAGCGGCTCCATGATCGTCGACCTGGACCCGGACGGGCCCACGGACATCGGCCTCACCAGCGTCTCGGGCGAGATCGCCATCCGCCTGCCGCACCCGGCCGACGCCGACGTGGAGGCGAACACCGCGAGCGGCACGATCTCCAACGCCTTCGACGGCCTGCGGGTGCACGGCCAGTGGGGCGCACACAAGATCACCGGCCGCCTCGGCGCCGGCACCGGCAAGCTGCGCGCCACCACCGTCTCCGGCTCGATCGCCCTGCTGCGCCGCCCGCCCCGGGACGACGACGAGAGCACCCCCTGGGACACCGAGCCCCACCCGGCCGGCCACTCCCCCGCCACCCCGGGAGACAATTCCGTCTCCGGCCAGGACGCCACCAGGGACACCCCCGGCACCAGCGATGGCACCGCTTCCACCGGCGGCCCGGCCGACGGCACGACCGACAAGAAGGTGCTCTGACATGCCTCCCGTCTTCGCCCACGGCCGCCTCCGCCTGTACCTGCTCAAGCTGCTCGACGAGGCCCCGCGTCACGGCTACGAGGTGATCAGGCTTCTGGAGGAGCGCTTCCAGGGGCTGTACGCCCCCTCGGCGGGCACGGTCTACCCCCGCCTGGCCAAACTGGAGGCGGAGGGTCTGGTCCGGCACACCACCGAGGGTGGCCGCAAGGTGTACGCCATCACGGACGCGGGCCGCGCCGAACTCGCCGACCGCAGTGGCGAGCTGGCCGACCTGGAGCTGGAGATCCGCGAGTCGGTCGCGGAACTGGCCGCCGAGATAAGGGCCGACGTGCGCGGCGCGGCCGGCGACCTGCGCCGCGAGGTGCGCGCCGCCGCCTCCGAGGCCCGCCGTGGCACGAAGACCTCCGGGGCCGAGTACTCCTTCGGGGAGTACGGCGAGATGAGCGAGAAGGAGGCCTGGAAGACCGCCAAGGAGGAGATGCGCCGGGTCAAGCAGGAGTGGAAGGAGCAGGCGCGGCGCGCCAAGGACGAGAGCCGCCGGGCCCGAGAGGAGGCCCAGCGGGCCCGCCGCCAGGCCCAGGAGGCGCAGGCGCGGGCGCGCGCCCAGGCGCAGGAGGAGATGCAGCGCATCGCCCGCCGTGTCCAGGACCGTGTCCAGGACCACTTCACACGCGGCGACTGGCCGACCGGCGTCCGCGAGGGCCTGACGGAACTGGCCAAGGAGCTAGGGGACTTCGGCAAGGACTTCGGCAGGGACTGGACCTTCGGCCGCCCCACCGAAGAACCGCGTTACACCTCCTCCCAGGAGGACTTCCCCGCCGACTACGAACCCTCCTGGGCCCACGAGGACACCACCGGCGACCCGGCCCGCGACCTGGACCGCCTCCTGGACCGCTTCCGCGACGACATCCGCGACGCGGCCCGCGACCACGGCGTCACCCCCGCCCAACTCCGCGAGGCCCGCCACCACCTCTCCACAGCGGCGGCCCACATCGCAGCCCTACTCCACACCCCCAAACCCTGACACCCCGGCCGCCCGACCCGGGCCAGACCTCCAACCTCCACGCGCCCCGGGCCGGGGCGGGCAGACCCCCGACCTCCACGCACCCCGATCCGGGGCGGGCAGTCCCCCAGCCTTCCGCGCGCCCCGGGCCGGGCCAGACCTCCAACCCCCCACGCGCCCGACCCGAATAGACCTCAAACCTCCCACCCGCCCCGGTCCCAGCCGGGCAGACTTCCAACCCTCCACCCACCCCGACCCGGGCCAGACCTCCAACCGCCCCCACGCGCCCCCCGGGCAGACCCCCAACCTCCCACCAGCCCGGGTCCGAGCCGGGCAGACCCCCAACCCTCCACCCGCCCCGACCCGGGCCAGACCTCCAACCGCCCCCACGCGCCCCCGGGCAGACCCCCAACCTCCCACCAGCCCGGGTCGGAGCCGGGCAGACCCCCAACCTCCCACCAGCCCGGGTCCGAGCCGGGCAGACCCCCAACCCCCCACGCGCCCGACCCGGGCAGCCTTCCAACCCTCCACCCGCCGCGATCCGAGCCGGGCAGACCCCCAACCTCCCACCCGCCCCGACCCGGGCCAGACCCCCCAACCCTCCCCACGGCCGAACCAGACGGATCCCCACCTCCACGAGCCCGAGCCGGGCCGAAGCCCACTCCCACCCGCGGGAACCGGGGGAGGCGGCCGGCCATCCGGCCCCCGAGGCGAAGCCTCCGGGCTCGCACCCGCCGGCCGACCGAGTCGGGTGGGCGGGTGGGAAAGCATCCGGGGTCCGGGGCGGAGCCCCGGGGGGCCACCTTCCAGCCGACCGAGTCGGGCGGGCGGGCGGGAAAACCCCGCCGAGGCGAAGCCAACGCTCACCCCTCAGCCGACCGAGCCGGCGGGCACACCCGCGACACCCCTTCGAACGTCACCCCGTGATCCGCCAACACCTCCCCCGCCACCCCCGGCACCACGGTGAGCGCCAACAGCAGATGCTCATCCCCGATACCGCGATCACGCCGAGCCACAGCAACCCGCAACGCCCGCTCCAACACCCCCTTCGCCGCCCGACCGAAGCCTGGCCGCCGCCCGACCGACGACCACCCCGTCCGGCCCCCACCCCGCCCCCGGTCACCGGACATCGCTCCGACGCCGTGCACCTCCTCCACCCGCGCCACGATCTGAGACACATCGATCCCCAGCCCGGCCAGCGCGTCCGTGTCAGCCCGGGTCAGCCCGGCCCGCCGCCGCGCCTCCCCCACGTCGCGCCGTACCCGCTCCCGCGCCTCCGGTTCCGCGAGTCCGAGGGCGGACAGCGCGAAGGACGCCCGGCTGCCCTCGCGGTCGAGGAGCGCGAGCAGCAGATGCTCGGCGTCCACGGACCGCGCCCCGCCGGTCTCCGCGTACACGAACGCCCCCTCGACCACCGCCCGGGCGTCCTTGGTGAACCGCTCGAACATCAATGCCTCCCGTATTTCTTGTGCACGGCCTGCCTGCTGACACCCAGCTCCGCGGCGATCTCCTGCCACGACCAGCCCTGGTTGCGCGCACTGCGCACCTGTACCGCCTCCAGCTGCTCCAGCAGCCGGCGCAGCGCGGCCACGGCCCGCAGTCCGACCCGTGGATCACGGTCACCGGCGCGCTCGGCGAGATCGGTTGCCTCACTCATGCTGTCAATCTAGGTTGACACCCCGCAGCTGTCAACCTCAGTTGACAACCGTGCCGTGCAAAAGGCGGGCCCGGCACCCCGGACCCGCCTCTCGACCTCTCCGCCGTTCGACCTCTCGGCCGTTCGACCTCTCAGCCGTTCGACCTCTCGGCCTCTCGGCCGTTCGCCCCTCAGTCCGACGACCCGCCGAACGTCAGGAGTTGGTAAGCACGATCTTCCCGAACTGCTCCCCGGAAGCCAGCCGTTCGAAGCCCTCGCGGGCCCGGTCCAGCGGCAGCTCCTCGTCGATGACGGGCCGTACCCCCGTCGCGGCGCAGAAGGCGAGCAGGTCCTCCAGCTCGTCCTTGGTGCCCATGGTGGAGCCGACCACCTTCAGTTCGAGGAAGAAGATCCGGGTCAGCTCGGCGTGCGAGGGCCGGTCCCCGCTGGTGGCACCGGAGATGACGAGCGTCCCGCCGGGCCGCAGGGACTTCACGGAGTGGGACCAGGTGGCGGCGCCCACGGTCTCGATGACGGCGTCCACCCGCTGCGGCAGCCGTGCCCCGGGCTCCACGGCCTCCACCGCGCCCAGCTCCAGGGCCCGCTTCCGCTTGGCCTCGTCCCGGCTGGTGGCGAAGACCCGCAGCCCGGCGGCCTTGCCGAGGACGATCGCGGCCGTGGCGACACCGCCGCCCGCGCCCTGCACGAGGACGGAGTCACCGGGTCGTACCCCGGCGTTGGTGAACAGCATCCGGTACGCCGTCAGCCAGGCGGTCGGCAGACAGGCCGCCTCGGCGAAGGACAGCTCCTTCGGCTTGGGCAGGATGTTCCAGGTCGGCACGGCGACCTGTTCGGCGAAGGTGCCCTGGTACCGCTCGGTGAGGATGGAGCGCGGCTCGTCGGGGCCGACGCCGTGGCCGGTCTGGCCGACGACGGAGTGCAGGACGACCTCGTTGCCGTCCGCGTCGACGCCGGCGGCGTCGCAGCCGAGGATCATGGGCAGCCGGTCCTCCGGGAGGCCGACGCCCCGCAGGGACCAGAGGTCGTGGTGATTGAGGGAAGCGGCCCGCACCGTGACGGTGCTCCAGCCGGGACGGGCCTCGGGAGCCGGGCGCTCCCCCAACTCGAGGCCGGTGAGCGGCTGGTCGCGGTCGATTCGGGCGGCGTAGACAGCGAACATGCTGCCGACGATAGGTGCGCGATGCAGCCGGCGGAACCAGGCCCCCCTGTGACACATGCCCTCTTGCGCGACGGCACCCGGGCGGCGCACGCCCACCGGCACCCCCGAACGGCACCGCCCGAACACTGAACGGGCAGGCGGTGGGCGGAGAAATGGCCCCGTCCGACCGGACGGGGCCATTCAGCGCGGCTCAGCGCACCGTCACCGACGAGCCACGCCCTCGGCCCGCGCGGCAGCGGCGACCGCCGCCGTGACGGCGGGAGCGACCCGCTCGTCGAACGGAGAGGGAATCACGTAGTCGGCGGCGAGATCGTCACCGACCACCGAGGCCAGCGCCTCCGCGGCGGCGATCTTCATCCCCTCGGTGATCCGCGTGGCCCGCACCTGGAGCGCGCCCGCGAAGATCCCGGGGAAGGCCAGCACGTTGTTGATCTGGTTCGGGAAGTCCGAGCGCCCGGTGGCGACGACGGCGGCGTACTTGTGCGCGACGTCCGGGTGCACCTCGGGGTTCGGGTTGGCCATCGCGAACACGAAGGCGCCCTTGGCCATGGAGGCGACGGCGTCCTCGGGGACCGTACCGCCGGAGACGCCGATGAAGACGTCGGCGCCCGCGAGGGCGTCCTCCAGCGAGCCGGTGAGGCCGGCCTTGTTCGTGAAGCCGGCCAGTTCGCGCTTGACCGGGGTCAGGTCCTCCCGGTCGGCCGACACGACGCCCTTGCGGTCGGCAACCGCCACGTCCCCGATGCCGGCCTCGACCAGCATCTTGGCGATGGCGACACCGGCCGCGCCGGCGCCGGAGATGACGGCCCGCAGCTGACCGATCTCGCGCCCGCTGAGCCGCGCCGCGTTCCGCAGCGCCGCGAGCGTCACGACGGCCGTGCCGTGCTGGTCGTCGTGGAAGACGGGGATGTCCAGGCGCTCCTGGAGCCGGCGCTCGATCTCGAAGCACCGGGGCGCCGAGATGTCCTCCAGGTTCACTCCGCCGAAGGAGGGAGCGAGCCGGACGACGGTCTCGATGATGTCGTCCACGTCGGTGCAGTCGAGCGCGATCGGCACCGCGTCGACGCCGCCGAACTGTTTGAACAGGATCGCCTTGCCCTCCATCACGGGGAGGGAGGCCTGGGGACCGATGTCCCCGAGTCCGAGGACGGCCGTACCGTCGGTGACGACGGCGACCACGTTGGACTTCCATGTGTAGTCGTTGACCAGCTCCGGCTGTTCCGCGATCGCGGTGCACACGCGAGCGACGCCGGGCGTGTACGCGAGGGAAAGGTCGTCCTTGTCGCGGACCGGCACGGTGGCCTGCACGGCCATCTTGCCGCCGCGGTGCAGCGCGAACGCCGGATCCAGGGAATCGAGGGGCTCCGCCCCGCCGTCCTGGTCCGTTGTGCCGTCGCTGCGAGGATTGACGATCTCCGCTGCCACTTTGTTTTACCCCTTAGGTATGCATGGTTTGAGGGTCGACCACTCCTGGTGAGGGGTGGGCGGGCACCGCGTACGGCCCGATTGCGGATACGTACGAGCTCATACGCGACGGGCGCGCCGCACACGCGCCCTGAGCCCCGGATGAGGGGTGTAAAGAACCTTCTTACCGGACGGACGGCGCCCGCGACGAGTCCATTAGGTGCAAGGTCACATCCCGGAACCGGAAGGCGACACGCAGATGACGGGCGATCGACGGAGCGGAATGGCCCGAAAACACCCAAGGCCGACCGATGGGGCGGGCGGAGGAGCGACCACATCCTGAGACACGCCGAAGATTTTCCGGCCGGAGGGCTGGATTCCCGCAGATGGTTCGGCGGTGATGGACCAAGGATGTACCGACCTGATGCGGTTCGTGGGTCACCCGTTATCCGATTTTGACATAGCGACGCCCCTGAATGGCGTAGTCCGAATGGCAAGATGCCGTAAACCCACGAGGTCGCGACACCCGAAGGTGTGTGTTTCCGTCGACCCATCGGCAACTCTTCCCATCCGCCGGAGGAACCACGATGACCGCAAGCTCCACCCGTCGTACGACCGCAGCGCGCTCCCGTCTGGCCGCGGCCGGTGCGATCGCGGTCGCAGGGGCCCTGCTGCTCACCGGCTGCGGTGACCAGACCAAGGACAAGAACGAGAACTCCGGCAGCGCTTCCGCCGGCAGCGCCCCGCTCGCCGGCAAGCTCCCGCAGGACATCCGGAGCAAGGGCAAGATCAGGGTCGGCTCGGACATCGCCTACGCCCCGGTGGAGTACAAGGACTCCGCCGGCAAGGTCGTCGGCCTGGACCCCGACCTGGCGGCGGCCCTGGGCAAGCAGCTCGGGGTGACGTTCGACTTCCAGAACGGCACCTTCGACGCCCTGCTCACCGGTCTGCGCTCGGACCGCTACGACATCGCCATGTCGGCCATGACGGACAACAAGAACCGTCAGGAGGGCGTCGACCCGGACACCGGCAAGAAGGTCGGCGAGGGCGTCGACTTCGTCGACTACCTGACCGCCGGTGTGTCGATCTACACCCGCAAGGGCGACACCAAGGGCATCACCAGCTGGGAAGACCTCTGCGGCAAGAAGCTCGCCGTGCAGCGCGGCACCACCTCCGAGGACCTGGCCAAGCAGCAGGCCAAGAAGTGTCCGGCCGGCAAGAAGCTCGCTATCGAGGCCTTCGACGACAACCAGCAGGCCCAGACCCGGCTGCGCTCGGGCGGCGCGGACGCCGTGTCCGCCGACTTCCCGGTGGCGGCGTACGCGGTGAAGACCTCCGGCGGCGGCAAGGACTTCGAGATCGTCGGCGACCAGGTCGAGGCGGCTCCGTACGGCATCGCGGTCTCCAAGAAGGAGACCCAGCTGCGCGACGCCCTGCAGGCCGCGATGAACGCGATCATCAAGAACGGCGAGTACCAGAAGATCCTCGAGAAGTGGGGCGCGCAGGACGGCGCCGTCAAGGAGTCCGTGATCAACGGCGGCAAGTGACCCGCGAGAACGAAGCGGCCGCTGAGAGGCAATTCCCGTGACTGACATCGACAAGACGGCGGGGCCGGTGGACACGCCCCCGGCCGGCGCGGAGGCCATCAAGGCCATTCCGGTCCGGCACTACGGACGCTATGTCTCCGCCGTCATCGCGATCGCGCTCCTCGTCGCGATCATCTACGCGTTCGGCCAGGGCAGGATCAACTGGCACGCGGTACCGGACTACTTCTTCGACGACCGGATCCTGACCGGTGTCGGCAAGACCCTCCTGCTGACGGTGCTGTCGATGCTGATCGGCATCGTGGGCGGCATCGTCCTCGCGGTGATGCGGCTGTCGAAGAACCCGGTGACCTCGTCCATCGCCTGGTTCTACATCTGGTTCTTCCGCGGCACCCCGGTCCTGGTCCAGCTGTTCCTCTGGTTCAACCTGGGCCTGGTCTTCGAGTACATCAACCTGATGCCGTTCTACAAGGACTACTGGTCGAACTTCATGACGCCGTTGCTGACGGCGCTGCTCGGCCTGGGTCTGAACGAGGCGGCCTACATGGCCGAGATCTGCCGTGCGGGTCTGCTCGCGGTGGACGAGGGCCAGACCGAGGCGGCCCACGCGCTCGGCATGAGCCACGGCAAGACGCTGCGCCGGGTGGTCATCCCGCAGGCGATGCGCGTGATCGTGCCGCCGACGGGCAACGAAGTGATCAACATGCTGAAGACGACCTCGCTCGTGGCGGCCGTCCAGTATCCCGAGCTGTTCCGTTACGCCCAGGACATCGGCCAGAACTCCGGCGCCCCGGTGGAGATGTACTTCCTCGCCGCGGCCTGGTACCTGATCATGACCTCGGTGCTGAGTGTCGGCCAGTACTACATCGAGCGGTACTACGCCCGCGGCTCCAGCCGCCAACTGCCACCGACGCCGTGGCAAAAGGTGAAGACCAACATGCTCTCCCTGGGCCGGCCCAAGGGAGGCATGGCATGACCGACAAGCTGAGCAAGAAGCAGGACACCCCGGCCGAGGGCACCGTCCCGATGGTCAGGGCGCAGGGCGTCCACAAGTCCTTCGGCCATGTCGAGGTGCTCAAGGGCATCGACCTGGAGGTCAAGCCGGGCGAGGTGTTCTGCCTCATCGGCCCCTCCGGCTCCGGCAAGTCGACCTTCCTGCGGTGCATCAACCACCTGGAGAAGATCAACTCCGGGCGGCTGTACGTCGACGGCGAGCTGGTCGGCTACCGCCAGCAGGGCGACAAGCTGTACGAGCTGCGCGACCGCGAGGTCGCGATGAAGCGCCGGGACATCGGCATGGTCTTCCAGCGCTTCAACCTGTTCCCGCACATGACGGCCGTGGAGAACGTCATGGAGGCGCCGGTGCAGGTCAAGGGCGCGAACCGGGCGCAGGCCAGGGAACGCGCGATGCAGCTGCTGGAGCGCGTGGGCCTGGCGGACCGGGCCGGGCACTACCCCTCGCAGCTCTCCGGCGGCCAGCAGCAGCGCGTGGCGATCGCCCGGGCGCTGGCGATGGACCCGAAGCTGATGCTGTTCGACGAGCCGACCTCGGCCCTGGACCCGGAGCTGGTCGGTGACGTCCTGGACGTCATGCGGGACCTCGCCGAGTCCGGCATGACCATGGTCGTCGTCACGCACGAGATGGGCTTCGCCCGCGAGGTGGGCGACAGCCTGGTGTTCATGGACGACGGTGTGGTGGTGGAATCCGGCCACCCGCGGGACGTCCTGACGAACCCACAGCACGAGCGGACGCAGTCGTTCCTGTCCAAGGTGCTCTGAGGCCGGTGCTCTGACGCGGGTGCTCCGACGCCACACCGGGCGAGGGCGGTACGGGATCTCCGTACCGCCCTCGCCCGTCGTCAGGGCAGCAGCTGCGGCTTGAGCGCCGGTTCCCGCGGCTGGGACCGCTGTGGACGGGCTGGACCGCTTTCTGCGCGGGCCACTGCCAGAGGGGCACCAGCACCGCCCGCTGTTCGGGCGCCGAGCCCTGCCGGAGCGGCCCGGATCGTCAGGCCGGTGTCGGTGTCCTCCGGCCGTCCCGGCACGTCGGGTACATCGCCGTACGCCTGCTCGCGCCGCCAGAACCGGCGGCGGGCCGAGACGAAGGTGTCGACCAGCGCCCTGCGGACGTGGGCCTCCAGGTTCTCCGGCCGCCCGTGCCTGCGTGCGCCGAAAACGACCTTCACGAGGGTCGTCCGGACGAGGTCCTCCGCCTCCGCGCGGCTCCCGCACAACAGGCGTGCGGAGCCGCTTGCGCGCCCCGCGTCATCCCTCCCCTTCCCACCGGTCCCCGGATTCGGACCGTCTCACCCGTACCAGTGCGCTGGGGGCCCGGGGGACGCGGAAGAGGCGGTACGACTTCTCGTACCGCCTCCGTGCGTGCCGGGCGCCGGTCTACTTCAGGGCGAGGAGCAGCGTGTCCGAGGGCGAGCACCACACCGGCCGGGCCTCGCTGAAGCCCTGGGCGAGCAGGGTGCGCGCGTGCCACGCCGCCGACGGCATGTCCCCGTCCGCGTGTTCCCCGTAGATCCCGAAGCGACGGGCGGTCGGCTCGGCGAGGACCGGGTCCTGGGCCGCCAGCTGCCACCACTCCGCCCAGTCCAGGGCGCCGTCCCGCTTGGCCTGATCCATGCGGGCGTGGCGCTGGGCGCGCTCGGCCGCGTTGATCCGGGGCGTGGTGTCGTCGATCATGTGGTCCGCGTTCATGAAGACACCGCCGTCGCGGACCAGCCCCGCGACCTGACCGTAGAGGGCCGCGAGAGGTTCGCTGTGCAGCCAGTGGAGGGCCGTGGCGGTCAGTACGGCGTCGTAGGAGTCGTACGGCAGCCCGGCCGGCCAGTCGGGGTCCTTGAGGTCGGCGGTGACGAGGGAGACCCGGTCGTCGCCCGCGAAGGTGCCCTGGGCTATGGCGAGCAGCGCGGGGTCGAGGTCGACGCCGGTGCTGGTGGCGTCGGGGAAACGGCGCAGCAGCCGGGCGGTGATGCTGCCGGTGCCGCACGCGAGGTCGAGCACGCGCGGGGCCGTACCGACGAGCGCCTCGACCATGTCGAGCATGATCCGGAAGCGTTCCTCGCGGTCCGGCATGTACCACTCCTGCTGCCGGTCCCAGCTCTCCTGCCAGGCGGCCCAGTCGGTTCCGGCACTCGTCGTCATGGAACACCGACTCCCCTCGGTTCGCGTAATACCCTGGAAGCACGACCGGCTGTTACCCGACCGCAGACCCGACGATAAAGCGCCTCCGTAAGGACTACAAGTGGAACTGGCCTATTACTCGGATTACGCCGTACGTCTCGTCAACAGCGAGGAACCGGCCCGGGGCAGGGACATCCTGACCACGGTCGAGGCCGTCCGCGATCTCTTCGGCGACAACGCGTCGGCGGCCCGCCGCGCCACCGACGCCGACGTCACACGCTTCCGCTCGGTCCGGGCGCGGCTGCGCGGGGTCTTCGAGGCCGCCGACCAGGGCGACGAGACCCTGGCCGTGGACCTGCTGAACTCCCTGCTGCTGGAGTTCCCGGTCAGCCCGCAGATCTCCGGGCACGACCACCGCGACGAGGACGGCCGCCCGCTCTGGCACATGCACCTGGCCGACCACCCGTCCAACGCCACCGCCGGCTACGCGGCGATCGCGGCGATGGGCCTCGCCTTCCACCTCACCGAGTACGGCGTCGACCGGCTCGGCCTGTGCGAGGCCGCCCCGTGCCGCAACGCCTACCTGGACACCTCGACCAACCGCTCCCGCCGCTACTGCTCGGACCGCTGCGCCACCCGCGCCAACGTCGCCGCCTACCGGGCCCGCAAGCGCCTGGAGGCCGACCGGTCGGGCAGCAGCGGCCTCGCCGCCGAGATCGCCCAGCGCAGCAGCGCGAGCGGCGACCGCTGACCGGCCCGCAGCGGCCGGAACCGGAACCGGGCCGTCCCGAGAATCAGCTCCTCGGGCACGACCCCGTAATCCGTGCTGTCCCCGCCCGCGTACGGGTTGTCGCCGAGCACCCACCAGCCGCCCTCGCGCCGCTCCACGGCACGCTTGACCACCAGCAGGTCCTGCTGGAACGGATGACGCAGGACCACGACGTCCCCGGGCCTGACCGCACCCCCGTACCGCACGAGCAACTGGTCCCCGTGGTGCAGCGTGGGCACCATGGACGGGCCGGTCACCTCGGCCAGTCCGAAGGGCGCCACGGCCCGCCCCCTTTCGGTCTCCTGCGACAGCTCCGGCATCCCCGGCACCTCCCCGGTCCGTTCCTCCACCAGTCTCAGTCTCACCCTGGACTTTTGTCCTAAGCCCTAGGGGGCACCCGAGAAATCGCCTTCCTCAGGGAGTAATGTCGCACCTGAGAAGACGATCACGAGGAAGGAATGCTCCATGCTTTCCCGCCTGTTTGCCCCCAAGGTCAAGGTCAGCGCCCACTGCGACCTGCCCTGCGGCGT
Source organism: Streptomyces sp. NPDC052721 (assembly GCF_040678315.1). Classification (NCBI taxonomy): domain Bacteria; kingdom Bacillati; phylum Actinomycetota; class Actinomycetes; order Kitasatosporales; family Streptomycetaceae; genus Streptomyces; species Streptomyces sp. NPDC052721. Next base: position 69,607 of record NZ_JBFATL010000036.1, read on the forward strand.
GTACGACCCGGCCCAGGCCCGCATCGAGGCGGAGTCGGTGAAGGCCGTCCAGGAGAAGATGGCCGGCAACGACGACCCCCACTTCCAGGCGCGCGCCACCGTCATCAAGGAGCAGCGCGCGGAGCTGGCCAAGCACCACGTCTCCGTGCTCTGGAGCGACTACTTCAAGGCCCCGCACTTCGAGAAGTACCCGGAGCTGCACCAGCTGGTCAACGACACCCTGAAGGCCCTCTCGGCCGCCAAGGCGTCCACCGACCCGGCGACGGGCCAGAAGGCGCTGGACTACATCGCCCAGATCGACAAGATCTTCTGGGAGACCAAGAAGGCCTGATCTTTTCTTACGCCTTCTGACCTGCGGTTTCTTTGATTGCAGCGTCTCCCTGACCGACCGCACCCGGTCCGCAGGGCGCCGAGCACGGCGTCTTGACGGTCCGGGTGCGGTCGTCTTCCACCGGCGCGTCGATCGACCGGAGTGGTGGCCTGATGGCGGCCGGTGCGTCCCCTGTGGAGGGCGACAACCGGCTCGCCCCCCACCTCAGACCTCGCCATCGCTCCTGCCATGACGATGCTGCTTGCCGCGGTCGGATCTTCGAGATGCCCTTCAAGCGGACAGGCACGGTGACCCGTCGCTCACCCAGCCCCGCCTGGGCCCGGCCGGTGACGGACGCCCAGGGCAGACCAGTGCCCGGAACGACCGGGGCAGAACGCTCCGTCGCACTCGTGGGACTCCGCCGCGCGGTCCTGTGCGAAGCTGAGCAGGTGACCGCCCTGGAGGACCTGAGACGGCTGCGGCGCGTGCGTGACCGCATGGACCGGGAGTACGCCGAGCCGCTCGACATGACCGAGCTGGCCCGTGACGCCCTCATGTCCCCGGGCCACTTCCAGCGCAGCTTCCGCAAGGCGTTCGGGGAGACGCCGTACAGCTACCTGATGACCCGGCGGATCGAGCGGGCCAAGGCGCTGCTGCGCCGGGGCGATCTCAGCGTGACCGAGGTGTGCCTCGCCGTCGGCTGTACCTCGCTCGGCTCCTTCAGCTCCCGGTTCACCGAGCTGGTCGGCGAGACGCCGAGCGCCTACCGCGCCCGCGATCACCAGGAGACCGCCGCGATCCCGCCCTGTGTGGCCCGCAGACTGACCCGGCCGCGCCGCCGCCCGTACTGAGGCGCGGCCCGCCGCACGGTTCTAGGGTGAGTCCATGGACGTGAAACTCGCGCAGTGTTTCCTCGCCGTGGACGACCACGACAAGGCCATCGCCTTCTACCGCGATGTGCTCGGTCTGGAGATCCGCAACGACGTGGGCTTCGAGGGGATGCGCTGGGTGACCCTGGGCTCTCCGCTCCAGCCGGACGTGGCGATCGTCCTGGAGCCGCCGGACGCGAGCCCGGACGCCTCCCCCGCCGACAAGCAGGCGCTCAACGAACTCCTCGCCAAGGGCCTGCTGCGCGGAGTCATCTTCACCACGCCCGACTGCGACGCGCTGTACGAGCGGGTGCGCGAGTCCGGCGCCGACGTCCTCCAGGAGCCGATGGACCAGCCGTACGGGGTGCGCGACTGCGCCTTCCGGGACCCGGCCGGCAACCAGCTGCGCTTCATCGAACGCCCCACGGGCTGAACTCCCGCCGCCCGCCGCCCTGTTCGGTCACCGCTCCGGCTGGCCCCCGGATGACGATCCGCTGGACGTACGCGCCTTCGCCGACCGGCCCGCCGCACGCCTCGCCGACGCGTGGGCCTTCTCGACGGCCGTCACCGGCACCCGGCTCTCCGCATTCCGGGGCGAGCGGGGCGAGTTCGTGACCCTGCTGCCCGAGGGGACGGACCCCAGCGCGAAGCTCCACGGCGGCACCGACGGCGACGGCGGCGCCCACATCGGCCTGTGCGCCGGCGACGTGCGGGAGTCGACGGCACTCGCCCGGCGACCCGGCGCCGGGCTCGTGGCGGACCACGGCGACTGGGCCGTACTGCGCTCTCCGGCAGGCCAGTTGTTCCGCGTCCGCGCTCCGGGCCGTACTGACCGGGTGGGAGCGGCAGGCGGGCTCCCGTCCGGAGTTCGCCGTACCACGGCCGCCGGCGGGCCTACCGGTACGGCTGCTGCTCCGCGGCTCGACGAGAGCGCCCGGCCTCCGCTCCTCGACCTGGCCTGCGCGGACATCACCGTCGTCCGGGCGCGGCACGAGGAGCCGGGTGCGGTCCTGGTGCGTAACGGCGCCCACTGGACGGTGATGCACGACCCGGCCGGCGGCACGTACTGCCTGACCGGCCGCGACCCGGAGACGGGCGGACTGCCGACCGGCGGCGGTCGCCGTGATCAGGGCGCCGACGCCGGCTGGCCGCCACGCGGGACCGTCAGTCGTTTGCCTTCCCTGCCTCCCGTCTCAGCCCCACGGCTCCACGTCCACCACCGCCTCGACCGGTACCGGCCCGTACACGTGCGGGAACTCCTCCCCGCCCGGCTCGACGGACTCGTACCTCACCGGCACCCCGACCCGCGCCGGATCCACGACCAGCACGACCAGCTCGTCCGGGCCGTCGTAGCCGCCGTAGAGGAAGTCGGCGATGCGCGGGAGCTGCTCGCGGGTGGAGCAGTGGATGAAGCCCTCCTCCTGGAGGGTGCGGCCCCGGGTGGACATCTCATAGACGCCGCGCTCGCGCGCCGCCTCCCACAGGGAGCGCTCGGTGATGTGCAGGATGTACGGCAGTTTCGGCATGCGCACACGCTACGGCGGCCCCGCCCGCCACCTGCGCTCAGACGGCGCTGTTCCCGGCGCCCGCCGCCGACGGGTCCTCCGGACCGCTGCCGCCGCCCGGCCGGGCCTGCGCACCGGCGGACCGCTCGTGCCCGGCGGGCCGGGGGCCGGTCTGGGGGGCTCGGCCGGTCTCAGCGGACCGGCCGGTCTCAGCGGATCGGCCGGAATCCGCGGGACGGCCGGTCTCGGCGTACGCCGCGCAGTCGGGGTTGCGGCAGGGGCCGGGGCCCCAGACCGGCACCCAGGCGCCCAGCGTCTTGTGCCGCTTGACGACCGTTTCCACGGGCTGTCCGCAGACGGGACAGACGTGTTCCTCGCTGTCCATGTCCTCAGGGTAGATCGGTGGCGCCCTCAGCGCTCCTTTCCGCGACGACGTCGACGTCCGTCGCCGAGGGATCGGCGGCTCCCGCACACTGTGGGAGTGTGCGGGGGCCGCCTGGCCGGAGCCTCCGCTGACCGCGCGGGGTCAGGAGCCGCACGGGCACGGGGACTCCGGGTTCTGCTCGGCCGCCGGGACGGACGGCCCTCAGCTGGTGCGCCGGGTCACGAACTCGGCGAGCGCCAGCAGACCGCCCGCAGCCTCCGGATCGGGGACCGCGCGGGCCAGCTCCTGCATGGCCCGGGCCATCCGGTCGGCCGCCTCCGCCTGCGCCCAGTCCCGGCCGCCGGCGCGCTCCACCGCCAGCGCCGTACGCGTGATCTCCCCGGCCTCCGCCTCCTCCTCGCGGTACGGCGTCCCGTACAGCGCGGCGAGCTCGGCCGCCGCCGGGGTGCCGGAGGTGAGCGCCGCCACCACCGGCAGGGACTTCTTGCGGGCGGCGAGATCCGCGCCGGCCGGCTTGCCGGTGTGCCGCGGGTCTCCCCATATGCCGATGACGTCGTCGATGAGCTGGAAGGCGAGCCCCGCCTGCCGGCCGAAGCCGTCCAGCGCGGCCACCTCCTCCTCGCCCGCGCCCGCGTACAGCGCGCCGAGCGCGCAGGCACAGCCCAGCAGGGCGCCGGTCTTGGCCTCGGCCATCGCGAGCACCTCGTCCAGGGTGACCGCGTCCGGCGCGCGCCGCTCCAGGTCGGTGTCGGTGTGCTGGCCCTCGCACAACTCCACGACACAGGCCGCGAGCCGGGCCGCGGCCGGCACGGAGGCCGGGTGCGGATCCGCGGCGAGCAGCCGCAGGGCCAGCGCCTGGAGGGCGTCCCCGGCGAGGATCGCGTCGGCGTCGCCGAACACGGTCCACGCCGTCGGCCGGTGACGGCGGGTGGTGTCCCGGTCCATCACGTCGTCGTGCAACAGCGTGAAGTTGTGGACCAGTTCCACCGCCGCTGCCGCCGGGATGGCCGCCGTCCGGGCCGCCGGGCCGCCGAGCGCGGCGGCGGCCGCCAGCACGAGCGCCGGCCTGATCGCCTTGCCCGCGTTGCCCGCCGCCGGAGTGCCGTCGGCGTGCTGCCAGCCGAAGTGGTAGCGCGCGATCCGGCGCATGGAACCGGGCAGCGACTCCACGGCCGCGCGCAGCTCCGGGTCGACCAGCGCCCGGGCGCGCTCCAGCTGCGCCGCCGCCTCCTGCCCGTCGAGCGAACCGGCGGCGCCGTCCCCGACCTTCTCCGGTGGTTCTCCCACTGTGCCGGGACGCGGCACACCGGAGGAACGCTCTTCGGTCTCCGTCATGAACTCGGCCATGCCTCCCCCTCGCCAGGTCCGTGGAGTACGGCGTCACCGGCCCGGCCGGACGCGTACCCCGAGGACCTACCCGCCCCGGGGGGCGGGGACACGGCCGCGACGTGCGGAAACGTCACCTCCACCGACCGATCTCGACGTTCTCCAGCACGCCGAGCGCGTCGGGCACCAGGACCGCGGCCGAGTAGTACGCCGTCACCAGGTATTTGATGACGGCCTGCTCGTTGATGCCCATGAACCGGACGGACAGGCTCGGCTCGATCTCGTCCGGGATGCCGGACTGCCTGAGGCCGATGACGCCCTGGTCGGCCTCGCCGGTACGCATGGCGATGATGGAGGTCGTACGGGCCTCGCTGATCGGGATCTTGTTGCACGGGTAGATCGGCACCCCGCGCCAGGTGGGGATGCGGTTGCCGGCGATGTCGATGGTCTCCGGGACCAGTCCCCGCTTGTTCAGCTCGCGCCCGATCGCGGCGATGGCGCGCGGGTGGGCCAGGAGGAGCTTGGTGCCACGGCGGCGGCTGAGCAGCTCGTCCAGGTCGTCCGGGCTCGGCGCGCCGTCGTGCGGCTGGATCCGCTGGTCGTACTCGCAGTTGCTGAGCAGACCGAACTCCGGGTTGTTGACCAGCTCGTGTTCCTGGCGCTCCTTCAGCGCCTCGACCGTGAGCCGCAACTGCTGCTCGGTCTGGTTCATCGGCTGGTTGTACAGGTCGGCCACGCGGGTGTGGATGCGCAACACGGTCTGGGCGATGCTCAGTTCGTACTCGCGGGGCCGTGGCTCGTAATCCACGAAGGTGTGCGGGATGTCGGGCTCGCCAAAGTGGCCGGCCGCCAGCTCGACCTCCTTCTCCCCGTACTTGTTGGTCCGCTGCTCGGGGATCGAGCGCAGCCGTTCCAGATGCGCGCGCAGCGAGTCGGAGCGCTCCGCGACCTGCTGGAAGTCCTGGCGGCTGAGGATCAGCACCGTGGTCGAGGTGTCCGCGCGGACGGTGTACTCCCAGATCGCCTCCGGGTCGAGCAGCGCCTGGTCGCCGAAGTAGGCGCCGTCGGCCAGGACACCGAGGACGGCGTCGTCGCCGTAGGGACCGGTGCCGACCTTCTCCACCCGGCCGTGGGCGAGGAGATAGACCTCGTCCGTCTGGTTGCCGAAGTCGGCGATCACCTCGCCGGGCGCGAAGTCGCGCTGCCGGCAGCGGCGGGCCAGCTCGGTCAGCACCTCCTCGTCCTCGTACGACCGCAGGGCCGGCAGCTCGCCCAGTTCGTTCGGGATGACCTCCACCTGGTTGCCGGTCTTCACGAAGGTGATCCGGCCGTCGCCGACGGCGTACGTGAGACGCCGGTTCACCCGGTACGTGCCGCCCTGGACGTCCACCCAGGGAAGCGTGCGCAGCAGCCAGCGGGAGCTGATCTCCTGCATCTGCGGAACGGACTTGGTGGTGGTGGCCAGGTTCCGCGCGGCCGCCGTCCCGAGGGACTGCTGCGGCCTGCCCTGATCCGCGCGGACCTCTTCGCCTACCGACATAGAGAAATGCCCTCCCATGTATGCCCGGTGCCGAAGCGCACCGGGCACCGGTCTCGCATCGAGCGTCCCAGCACGGAGCGTGTGCGCGCCATTACCCGAAAGAGCGGGAATGGATCATCGGACTACTGGGCACAATGAGGGACCTCGTCCCGGCCTGCACGGCATGCCCCCGTCTGTCCGGATCGGCTCGCACACCGTACGAACGATGTGTTCCGGGTCGTCCGGTTTCGGTAGAAGCAGGCAGGACATCCGGCAGCCGCGACCGGCGGCCGCACGGGCACGGCACGAAGGAGTCGGGCATGGCCCCACCCATGTCGGCGAGCGGATTTCTGGACGCGCTCAGGGCGGAGGGCGTCACGGTCGTCGAGGTCGGCGACTGGCAGCACCACAACCGCAATCACAAGGGCCCCTGGGGTCCCGTCCACGGCGTGATGATCCACCACACGGTGACCAAGGGCAGCGCGCGCACGGTGGAGAGGTGCCGGGACGGCCACCCGGACCTGCCGGGGCCGCTGTGCCACGGCGTGATCACCAAGGACGGCACGGTCCATCTCGTCGGCTACGGCCGCGCCAACCACGCCGGGCTCGGGGACGACGAGGTACTGCGCGCGGTGATCGCCGAGAAGCGGCTGCCGCCGGACAACGAGGCCAACACCGACGGCAACCGGCACTTCTACGGTTTCGAGTGCGAGAACCTCGGCGACGGGGAGGATCCGTGGCCGGAGGAACAGCTGGAGGCGGTCGAGCGGGTCGCCGCGGCACTGTGCCGGCACCACGGGTGGACGGAACGGTCGGTCATCGGCCACCGGGAGTGGCAGCCGGGGAAGGTGGACCCCCGGGGCTTCGAGATGTCCTGGCTGAGGGAGCGGGTGCGGGAACGGCTGAAGGACTAGGACTGCGGGGGTGGGGCCGCCTCGGGCTGCGGGTCCGCCGCGGCCGGTCGCGCAGTTCGCCGCCCCCTTCGGGGCGCTCGGCGGCACCTGTCGGCGCCGGTGAGCGACACCCGCCCCCGCCCGGCCTCCGCGCCGGGCGACAATGAAGCCGTGACCAGCTCCGACCCGCTCAGCCCCCGCCTCCCCTCGCCCCTCCACGAGGTGCGGGACGGCCGGTTCGAGCGCCGCGGGCTCCGGCTGCTGCTCAAGCGCGACGACCTCATCCACCCGCAGCTGATCGGCAACAAGTGGCGCAAGCTGGTGCCGAACATCGCGGCTGCCGGGGGCCGCCCCCTGGTCACCTTCGGCGGCGCCTACTCCAACCACCTGCGGGCCACCGCCGCCGCGGGCCGCCTGCTGGGCGTGCCGGTCACGGGCGTGGTCCGCGGCCAGGAACTGGCCGGCCGCCCGCTCAACCCGTCCCTGGCCCGCTGCGCGGCCGACGGCATGCGGCTGCACTTCATCGACAGATCGACATATCGCCGCAAGACCGAACCGGAGACCCTGGCCGGGATCCTGCGCGCGGCCGGCGCCGAGGACGCGTACGTCGTACCCGAGGGCGGCAGCAACGCCGAGGCGGTACGCGGCTGCCGTGCCCTCGGCACGGAACTGCGCGGCCAGGCCGACGTCGTCGCGGTCGCCTGCGGCACCGGCGGCACCCTCGCCGGGCTCGCCGCCGGACTGGCGGACGGACAGCGCGCGCTCGGCGTCCCGGTTCTGAAGGGCGGCTTCCTGGAGGCCGACGTACAGGCCCTGCAGGAACGTGCCTTCGGTGCCCGGAGCGGCACCTGGTCCCTGGACGACCGTTTCCACTGCGGCGGTTACGCCCGTACGACACCGGAACTTGAGGCATTCGCACAGGACTTCGAGCAGCGGCACGCGCTGCCCGTGGAGCGTCTTTATGTCGCCAAGTTGCTGTTCGGACTGGCCGCCCTGGCGGAAGAAAGCGCCTTCGCGCGCGGGACGACGATCGCCGCCGTCGTCACGGGACGGCCCTTCCCGGAACCCGCGGCAGTCGCCCCGGAACGCTAACCGGCCTCCCGGTAGGCCGCCGCCTCCTCCAGGTCCAGGCGTCTGAGCAGGGCGCGCAGCATCTCGTCGTCGATGTAGCGCAGGTCGCGGAGCCTGACGAAGACCTCGCGCTCGGCGCTGATCATCTCGCGGGACAGCCGGCGGTAGGTGTCGTCCACGGACTCGCCGGTGATCGGGTTGACCTGCCCGAGCCGTTCCCAGACGGCGTTGCGGCGGCGTTCCAGGACCATGCGGAGCCGGTCGGCGAGCGGCTGCGGCAGGGCGTTGCGCTCGTCGGAGAGGAGTTCGTCGAGCCGGGCCTCGGCGGCCCGGGAGGCCTGCGCCTGGGCGTTGGCCTCGGCGAGCGTCTCGGCCTGCCGGTCCCGGCCGGGGAACTTCAGCAGCCGGATCAGCGGCGGCAGCGTCACGCCCTGCACGACGAGGGTGCCGATGACGGTGGTGAAGGTCAGGAAGAGGATCAGGTTGCGCGGGCCGTCGGGCATGGTCGACGGGATGGCGAAGGCGATGGCCAGGGAGACGACGCCGCGCATACCGGCCCACGAGGTGACCGTCGCGCCCCGCCAGGTGGGGTTCTCCTCGCGCTCCTTGATGCGCGTCGACAGGATCCGGGGCAGGAAGGTCGCCGGATAGACCCAGACGAACCGGGCCACCACCACGACCAGGAAGACGGCGACCGCGTACCAGACGGCGGAGGCGCCCTCGTACTCCCCGAGCCGCTTCAGGACGATCGGCAGCTGGAGACCGATCAGGGCGAACACCGCGGACTCCAGCACGAAGGCGACCATCTTCCACACCGCGGACTCCTGGAGGCGGGTGGCGAAATCGACCTCCCACGCGCGGTGACCGAGGTAGAGGGCGACGACCACCACCGCGAGCACCCCGGAGGCGTGCGCCTGCTCGGCGACCCCGTAGGCGACGAACGGGATCAGCAGGGAGAGCGTGTTCTGCAGGAGGGGCTCGGTCAGGTGCGTGCGCAGCCAGTGCAGGGGCGCCATGAGGACGAGACCGATCCCGACACCGCCGACCGCGGCGATCGCGAACTCGCGGAGTCCGCCCGCCCAGGTGGCACCTTCCCCGACGGCGGCGCCGAGCGCCACCTTGTAGGCGGTGATCGCCGTGGCGTCGTTCAGCAGGGACTCGCCCTGGAGGATGGTGGTGATCCGGGACGGCAGGCCCACCCGGCGCGCGACCGCCGTGGCGGCGACCGCGTCCGGCGGTGCCACCACCGCGCCCAGCACCAGGGCGGCGGTCAGCGACAGCCCGGGGATGATCAGATAGGCGGCCCAGCCGACGACGACGGTCGCGAAGAGCACGTATCCCACCGAGAGCAGCGCCACCGGCCGCATCTGTGCCCGCAGGTCGAGGTAGGAGCTGTCGCTCGCCGAGGTGTACAGCAGCGGGGGCAGCAGCAGCGGCAGGACGATGTGCGGATCGAGGGTGTAGGACGGGACGCCGGGCACGTAGGAGACCGCCAGACCGACCGCGACGAGCAGCAGGGGCGCCGGCGCCGGGGTACGCCGGGCCGCCGCGGCCACCGCGGCACTGCCCGCCACCAGCAACAGCAGGGGCATCACGTCCATGGTCCTCGCCCACCCTCGTCTTTCGCGCGGCAACCCGCACAACCGTCGTAATCTGGCAATCATGAAACAGTGCACGCACGCCGCCGCGCTGCCGCACCCGGAACCGAAGCCGCTCGACGAGACCTGTCCGGAGTGCCTGCGGGACGGCACGAACCCGGTCCAGCTGCGGCTGTGCCTCACGTGCGGCCACGTCGGCTGCTGCGACTCCTCGCCGGGACGGCACGCGACGGAGCACCACGCGCAGTCCGGTCATCCGGTGATGCGGACCTTCGAGCCCGGCGAGGACTGGCGGTGGTGCTTCGTGGACCACGTGCTCGTCTAGCCCCGCCCCGCCGTTCCGGGCGCGCTTTCGAGCACCGCCCCGGACCCCCGTTCGAACGCGTCTCTGAGAGCGTTCTCGCCGAGAGCGTCCCGTCCGACCGCGTTCTCGTGTGACACTGCATGCGGCGGCTGCCGCACGACGGTTCGAGCGTCTGACGTCTGGGTACGTCAACCCGGCGCGCGCTCTCCCCATTTGGGCCCGCAAACCCTCTAGACACGGAGCGTATCCACAGCTTTACTGTGAGTGACGCCAGGGGGTTGGGGTCCCGGGGACAGAAACGTTCGGAGCGCGATAGCGTCACCGCTTGAACCACGTACGCGTTACCCCGGGGGGCGACCCTCGGCCCCGTAAAGCTTGTACCACCATGGAGGTGAGGGTGTCCCAGATCGCAGGCGAGCCCGCGGCGAACCAGGACTTCGTGGAAGTCCGGCTGCCGGCCGCGGGTGCCTACCTGTCGGTGCTGCGGACGGCCACGGCCGGTCTCGCGGCCCGCTTGGACTTCACCCTGGACGAGATCGAGGACCTGCGCATCGCCGTGGACGAGGCCTGCGCGATCCTGCTCCAGCAAGCCGTGCCCGGCTCGGTGCTGAGCTGTGTCTTCCGGCTCGTCGACGACTCGCTGGAAGTCACGGTGTCGGCGCCGACCACGGACGGCCACGCCCCCTCGCGGGACACCTTCGCCTGGACCGTGCTGTCGGCCCTCGCGGGCAAGGTCTCGTCCGCCGTGGACGAGGACAAGACGGTGTCGATCAGCCTCTACAAACAGCGTGGCGCCGGCCCCGGGCCGGCGTGAGGAACGGGGACGGGCCGGTGCGGGACGAAGAGCGCGGCACACGGGAGCTGCCGACCGGGGACGGGGGTGCCTCCTGGTCGGGCGATGCCGAGACCTCCGGGGCAGGCCCCCGGGACGGTTCCCGGCGCATGGCGGACGGCATCGACGGCATCCCCGAGCAGGCCAGACCGCACCCGGAGGACGACTCCGCGCGGGTCGGCGGTGACGGTGCCATGGGCACGCCACCGCAGGCACGCGACGGCGCCGGACCCGCCGTCCGCGCGGGGGCCAGGGCTCGGGGAAGGGCTACGGGCGGGACGATGAGCGAGCACGAGCGATACGCCGAGGACGACGCGCCGGGCACGGAGGCCGCGCAGGCCGTGCAGCACGACGCCCAGGACCGCAGCGGGGCGCGGGCGATGTTCGTCGAGCTGCGCACCCTGCCGGAGGGCAGCACGCAGTACGCGGAGCTGCGCAACCAGCTGGTCCGTATGCACCTGCCGCTCGTGGAGCACCTGGCGCGCCGCTTCCGCAACCGCGGCGAGCCGCTGGACGACCTCACCCAGGTCGCCACGATCGGTCTGATCAAGTCCGTCGACCGCTTCGACCCCGAGCGCGGCGTGGAGTTCTCCACGTACGCCACGCCGACCGTCGTCGGCGAGATCAAGCGGCACTTCCGCGACAAGGGCTGGGCGGTCCGCGTGCCGCGCCGGCTCCAGGAGCTGCGGCTCGCGCTGACCACCGCGACGGCCGAGCTGTCCCAGCTGCACGGCCGTTCCCCGACGGTCCACGAGCTGGCCGAGAAGCTCGCCATCTCCGAGGAGGAGGTCCTGGAGGGCCTGGAGTCCGCGAACGCGTACTCCACGCTGTCGCTGGACGTCCCCGACACGGACGACGAGTCACCGGCGGTCGCCGACACCCTGGGCGCCGAGGACGAGGCGCTGGAGGGCGTGGAGTACCGCGAGTCCCTCAAGCCGCTGCTGGAGGACCTGCCGCCGCGCGAGAAGCGGATCCTGCTGCTGCGCTTCTTCGGGAACATGACCCAGTCGCAGATCGCGCAGGAGGTCGGCATCTCGCAGATGCACGTCTCCCGCCTGCTGGCCCGCACCCTGGCCCAGCTCCGCGAGAAGCTCCTCGTGGAGGAGTGAGCGGGGAGTGAGCCCTACTCGCCCCGGCCCGGTCCCTTGATCCCGAGGGCCCGGGTCGTCTCGCCGTTGACGAGAAGCACGAGCGCCACCAGGGCGACCACCCCGAGCGCGATACCGGCCGGGATGGCCATGCTGTCGGCCCGGAGCAGGTTGTAGGCCACGGGAAGGGCCATGAGCTGGGTGATCAGCGCGGGCCCCCGGCTCCAGGAGCGCCGCAGCAGCAGACCGCGCGCGGCGAGCAGCGGCAGCAGCGCGAGGACGGCCAGGGTGATGCCCAGGGTCACGGCCTGCTGCCGGTCGTCCGGGTCACCGGTGAGCCCCAGGACGAGCACCCACAGGCCGCCGGCCACCAGCGCCGCGCCCTCCAGCGCGGCCAGCGCCGCCGCGTACGTCAGCCGGCGCGGGCGCGGCCCGGCGGCCGGATCGGCCGCGTCGGCCGCGGCGGCTTTGGCGGTGTCCGGGGCGGGATTCTGCTGACTGCTCACCTCAGCAGGGTAGCCCTCCCCCTCCGGCGCGCTGCCGCGCCCCGCGCCCCCGAGTGTCCAGGCTCACGCCCCGGTCTCTTACCGGATCCCTAACTCGGTCTGGGCCGAGTACCACCCAGTAGGTACGCTGCCATGCATGCGTGCACTTCTCGTGGTCAATCCGGCGGCAACCACCACAAGCGCACGCAGACGTGACGTACTGATCCACGCGCTGGCGAGCGAGATGAAGCTGGAGGCGGTCACCACCGAGTACCGCGGCCATGCCCGCGACCTCGGCCGGCAGGCGGCGGAGAGCGACGACATCGACCTGGTGGTGGCGCTCGGCGGCGACGGCACGGTCAACGAGGTCGTCAACGGCCTCCTGCACGCCGGTCCCGCCCCTGACCGTCTCCCCGGCCTCGCCGTCGTCCCGGGCGGCTCCACGAACGTCTTCGCCCGCGCCCTGGGCCTGCCCAACGACCCCGTCGAGGCCACCGGAGCGCTGCTGGACGCGCTGCGCGACGGCACCGAGCGGGTCGTCGGCCTCGGCCTGACCTCGGGCACGCCGGGCACCGAGGACGAAGCGGTGCCGGCCCGCTGGTTCACCTTCAACGCCGGGCTCGGCTTCGACGCGGGCGTGGTGGGCCGGGTCGAGCAGCAGCGCGAGCGCGGGAAGAAGTCGACGCACGCGCTCTACGTCCGCCAGGTGGTCCGGCAGTTCCTCGGTGAGCCGAACCGCCGGCACGGCACCATCACGCTCGACCAGCCCGGCGCTGACCCGATCGAGGACCTTGTCGTCGCCATAGTCTCGAACACGTCTCCGTGGACGTATCTCGGCAATCGCCCGATGTACACGTCACCTAAGGCCTCGTTCGATACAGGCATCGACGTGCTCGGCCTCAGCCGTCTGTCCACGGCCGCGGTTGCCCGGTATGGCACCCAGTTGCTCACTTCGTCCCCCGAGCGGGGACCGCAGGGGAAGCACGCCGTCTCCCTGCACGATCTGGACCAGTTCACCTTGCATTCGAAGGTGCCTCTGCCCCTTCAGATGGACGGTGACCATCTCGGGCTGCGTACGAGCGTGACGTTCACAGGCGTACGCCGTGCACTGCGTGTGATTGTGTGAGCGGAACGGGCGAAAGTCCTTTCACTCGAACGTTTAGGCCAGGGTCCACCCCATGGAAGTACGGCTGTGACCTAGTCGACACCGAGGAATCAAAAAAAACTTTCCGGAAGGGGTTGTATCCGCCGCTGAGGTTTGCGAGTCTCTACGTGGCGATCGGGACGGCCCGCAACACCGGCCTCCACTGATCACCGGAACCCCTCTTCAAACACAGGACCACGCCGGGTGAAGACTCGGCGGTCGGCCCTTCACTTGTTGAGGGATTCGTGAAAGCGTTCACATTCACAAGCAACCTGCACGTAATACCAAGGAGAGGTAGCAGCCATGGACTGGCGTCACAACGCCGTTTGCCGCGAGGAAGACCCCGAGCTCTTCTTCCCCATCGGCAACACCGGTCCTGCGCTGCTGCAGATCGAGGAAGCCAAGGCCGTCTGCCGTCGCTGCCCGGTGATCGAGCAGTGTCTGCAGTGGGCGCTCGAGTCCGGTCAGGACTCCGGCGTCTGGGGTGGTCTCAGCGAGGACGAGCGCCGCGCCATGAAGCGCCGCGCCGCCCGCAACCGGGCTCGTCAGGCCTCCGCCTGACACACCCACCCCTGCTGACAGCCTGAGCTTGGCGGCGCGCACAGCACGTACGCATCTCCCGCCCCCGAGCCGCAGCGCGCAGTTCCCCCGATGCTCCCCCAACTCTCGGCTACGCTCGAGCCGGGGGGACCCCCATCGCGATACAAGCAGAGCAGCAACGAGCGACAGCCTCGGACCAATGGCGGTCCGGGGCTTTTTGCTGCGCCGGCTTCCCCGGCGCGCCCCCATCGCCCGGTGCGCCGGGCCCGACGGCTCACTTCTGCGCCCGCACCGGAATGTCGAGGATCACCCGCGTCCCGCGCTCCGGCGCCGGCACCATGTCGAACGAGCCGCCCAACTCGCCCTCCACCAGTGTCCGTACGATCTGCAGGCCGAGGTTGCCCGAGCGGTGCGGGTCGAAGCCCTCGGGCAGTCCGACACCGTCGTCCTGGACGGTGACCAGCAGCCGGGCCTCCTTGATGGTGCCGCCACGCACCGCGGAGACCTCGACCGTGCCGGTGTCGCCCTCACGGAAACCGTGCTCCAGGGCGTTCTGCAGGATCTCGGTGAGGACCATGGACAGCGGGGTGGCGACCTCGGCGTCGAGTATGCCGAACCGTCCGCTGCGCCGGCCGGTCACCTTGCCCGGCGAGATCTCGGCGACCATCGCCAGCACCCGGTCGGCGATGTCGTCGAACTCCACCCGCTCGTCCAGGTTCTGAGACAGCGTCTCATGGACGATCGCGATGGAGCCGACCCGGCGGACCGCCTCCTCCAGGGCCTCCCGGCCGCGTTCGGACTCGATGCGCCGGGCCTGGAGCCGGAGCAGGGCGGCGACCGTCTGGAGGTTGTTCTTCACCCGGTGGTGGATCTCCCGGATGGTGGCGTCCTTGGTGATCAACTCACGTTCGCGGCGTCGCAGTTCGGTGACGTCCCGGAGCAGCACGAGCGAACCGATGCGCGTGCCCTTGGGTTTGAGCGGGATGGCCCGGAACTGGATGACCCCGTCGTGGGCCTCGATCTCGAACTCGCGCGGCGCCCAGCCGCTGGCCACCTTGGCCAGCGCCTCGTCCACCGGCCCCCGGGTCGGGGCGAGTTCGGCGGTGGTCTGGCCGAGGTGGTGGCCGACGAGGTCGGCGGCGAGGCCGAGCCGGTGGTAGGCGGACAGGGCGTTCGGAGAGGCGTACTGGACGATGCCGTCCGCGTCGAGCCGGATCAGGCCGTCGCCGACGCGCGGGGAGGCGTCCATGTCGACCTGCTGGTCCGGGAAGGGGAAGGCGCCGGCCGCGATCATCTGCGCGAGATCGGAGGCGCTCTGGAGGTAGGTCAGCTCCAGGCGGCTCGGGGTGCGCACGGTGAGCAGGTTGGTGTTCCGGGCGATCACCCCGAGGACGCGGCCCTCACGACGTACGGGGATGGACTCGACCCGTACGGGGACCTCTTCGCGCCACTCCGGGTCGCCCTCGCGCACGATCCGGCCCTCGTCCAGGGCCGCGTCCAGCATGGGCCGACGGCCGCGCGGCACCAGGTGGCCGACCATGTCGTCCTGGTAGGAGGTCGGGCCGGTGTTGGGGCGCATCTGGGCGACCGAGACGTACCGGGTGCCGTCCCGGGTGGGGACCCACAGCACCAGGTCGGCGAAGGAGAGGTCGGAGAGCAGCTGCCACTCCGAGACCAGCAGGTGGAGCCACTCGAGATCGGAGTCGTCGAGGGCGGTGTGCTGGCGTACGAGTTCGTTCATGGAGGGCACGTCTGCGAGCGTACCCGGGGCCCCGCGGGTGGCCGAAAAACACCCGCGGGCCGCGGCGCCTGGAAGGGACCCTCAACCCTCCCGGCACCGCAGCCCGGAGCATCATCGGCCGTGGGGTGTGCGGTCCCGGTCGGCCGAAGGCCGAGGAGCCGGGGCAGTCAGGGCAGAGAGCGCCGGTTCCTCGATCCGCCTTCCTGTGCGGGGAAGACGGAAGCGTGTTCTTCTCGATTGTGGACTAGACCACGACGGCGTGTCCATGGTGTGGAGGCGTCCGCGCCGCGAGGGGCGCCGGCACGCGATGCCACGCAGCCTAGCCCGCTCGGGTCAATCGTGGGGCCAGATGGCCATGGCAATTTCCGCGAGTGCTTCCAGTTCCTCCCGGCGTGCGCCGTCGCGGGCCTGCTGGGACATTCCCTGGATCACCGCGCCGGTGTGCCGGGCGAGAGCGGCGGCGTCGGTGCCGGCCGGCAGCAGCCCGGCCGCGATGTCCGCCCGGATCCGGGCTTCGACGGCGGCGATGTTGGCGTTGCGCATGTCCCGCAGCAGCGCCTCCACCTCGGGGCTGGTGCAGTTGGTGGCCGCGTGGATGATCAGGCAGCCGTGCGGGTGGGCGGGGTCGGTGTACTCGGCGGCGGCCTCCCGGAGCATACGGGCGACGCCCGCCCGGGCCGTGGGCTCCTCGGCGAGGGCGCGGTCGGTGAAGGCGCCGTGGGAGCCGGCGTAGACCCGGACGACCTCGTCGAAGAGGGTCCGCTTGTCACCGAAGGCCGCGTACAGACTGGGCGCGCCGATATCCATGAGCCGGGTGAGGTCGGAGACCGAGGTGGCCTCGTACCCGTGCTCCCAGAAGGCCATCAGCGCCTTCTCCAGCGCGGTGGTCCGGTCGAAGGAGCGCGGCCGGCCCCGCGTCCGGCCCGTGCCGCCCTGTGCTCGCCTGTCCTGACCCGTCTCCTGACCCGTCGTCATGGGGACTATTTTATAGCGCCCCCTAGAAAATTGTCGGCGAGGTGGTGTACGGTTTTTTTGTAGTGACCGCTAGACAAATCTGGAGGGGGCAGACATGGGCGTGCTCACAGGGAAGACGGCACTGGTCACGGGCGGGAGCCGGGGCATCGGGCGCGGAATCGCCGAGCGGCTGGGACGCGACGGGGCGCGGGTGGCGGTGCACTACGGACGCGACGAGACCGCCGCGAAGGAGACGGTCGCGGCGATCGAGACGGCCGGCGGCTCGGCGTTCCCACTCGGGGTGGAGCTGGGGACGCCCGGGGACGCCGAGCGGCTGTGGGCGGAGTTCGACCGGCGCACGGACGGCCTGGACATCCTCGTGCACAACGCGGGCATCGGCACCGCCCGCCCGTTCCCGGAGATCGACGAGGAGGAGTACGACCGGCTCTTCGCGGTGAACGTGAAGGCCCCGTTCTTCCTCACCCGGCTCGGGGCGGAGCGGCTGCGGGACGGCGGGCGGGTGGTGACCATATCGTCCGGTCTCTCCCGGACCGCAGCGATGCCCGAACTGATGGCGTACGCGATGACGAAGGCGGCCCTGGACGTCTTCACCCGGGACCTGTCCAAGGTGCTGGGCCCCCGCGGGATCACGGTGAACTCGGTGGCGCCCGGCGTCGTGGACACCGACGTCAACGCCTCCTGGCTGCGCGCGAGCGACGAGGCGTGGCAGCGGGCGGCCGGCTACTCGGCGCTGGGCCGGGTGGGCACGCCGGCCGACATCGCCGACGTGGTCTCCTTCCTGGTCTCGGAGGACGGCCGCTGGGTGACCGGGCACTGGCTGGACGCGACGGGAGGTTCCCTCACCTAAGGGCTCACCGGACGCGTGCCCTTCCCCGTCTTTCCCGCGCTCTCGAACGCCGATTCTGTTAGATTGGTCTAAACCACATAGAGACGCACAGAGCCCTCTCCAGAACGGCAGGCCCAGCGTGGAAGTTGTCATCGTTCCGGACGCCGCGGCGGGCGGCGAGCTGATCGCCGAGGCCATGGCGCAACTGCTGCGACGCAAGCCCGACGCCCTGCTCGGCGTGGCCACCGGCTCCACCCCGCTGCCCGTCTACCAGGCACTGGCCGCCAAGGTGCGCTCCGGCGCCGTGGACGTCTCACGGGCGCGGATCGCCCAGCTCGACGAGTACGTGGGGCTGCCCGCGGACCACCCCGAGTCCTACCGCTCGGTGCTGCGCCGGGAGGTGCTGGAGCCGCTCGGCATAGACATGGACGCGTTCATGGGCCCGGACGGCACGGCCGAGGACGTCCAGGCGGCGTGCGAGGCGTACGACCGCGCACTCGCCGAGGCCGGGGGCGTGGACCTGCAACTGCTCGGCATCGGGACCGACGGGCACATCGGATTCAACGAACCGTGCTCCTCGCTCGCCTCGCGCACCCGGATCAAGACGCTGACCGAGCAGACCCGGATCGACAACGCCCGCTTCTTCGACGGCGACATCGAACAGGTTCCGCACCACGTCATCACCCAGGGCATCGGGACGATCCTGGAGGCCCGCCACCTGGTGCTGCTGGCGACCGGCGAGGGCAAGGCGGACGCGGTCGCCGCGACCGTCGAGGGCCCGGTGGCGGCCGTCTGCCCGGCCTCCGCGCTCCAGCTCCACCCGCACGCCACGGTGGTCGCCGACGAGGCCGCCGCGTCCAAGCTGAAGCTGGCCGACTACTTCCGGCACACGTACGCCAACAAGCCGGACTGGCAGGGGATCTAGCCCGGAGCGCCCCACGGGAGGGCGGCCCCGGCCCCGCGGGCTCACCGGGCTCATCCTCCCGATGGACTAGACCAACAGCGGGGGCAACGGTATATAGAGGAGATCACGGAGCGTGCGGGTGGAGTGCTGACACGACAACCCGTGCCACGATGTGAGCCGTGGCCGATGGGGATGTCGGTCGCTTTCGGCATTCGGAGCCGGGAAGGCAGAGCATGAGCACCGACGTCAGCAGTGCGGAGAACGAGGCCGGCACCACCCGTACCGCGCGCGTGCCGAAGTACTACCGCTTGAAGAAGCACCTGCTCGACATGACGGAGACGCAGGCACCGGGCACCCCGGTCCCGCCCGAGCGCACGCTGGCCGCCGAGTTCGACACCTCCCGCACCACGGTGCGCCAGGCCCTGCAGGAACTGGTCGTGGAGGGCCGGCTGGAGCGCATCCAGGGCAAGGGCACCTTCGTGGCCAAGCCCAAGGTCTCCCAGGCGCTGCAGCTCACCTCCTACACGGAGGACATGCGCGCCCAGGGCCTGGAGCCGACCTCGCAGCTGCTGGACATCGGGTACGTCACCGCCGACGACCGGCTCGCCGAGCTGCTCGACATCACGGCCGGCGGGCGCGTGCTGCGCATCGAGCGGCTGCGCATGGCCAACGGCGAGCCGATGGCCATCGAGACCACCCACCTGTCGGCCAAGCGCTTCCCGGCCCTCAGGCGCTCACTGGTGAAGTACACCTCCCTGTACACCGCGCTCGCCGAGGTCTACGACGTCCACCTCGCCGAGGCCGAGGAGACCATCGAGACCTCCCTGGCCACGCCGCGCGAGGCGGGGCTGCTCGGCACCGACGTGGGCCTGCCGATGCTGATGCTCTCCCGGCACTCGCTGGACCGCGAGGGCAAGCCGGTGGAGTGGGTGCGGTCGGTGTACCGCGGGGACCGGTACAAGTTCGTGGCCCGGCTCAAGCGGCCGGCGGAGTAGGCGCCGGGCCGGCCGTACCCGGCACGTTCGCTGAATCGATATACCGATATGCGGACGAGGTCTTCCGCTCCCGCGACACCGTCACCTAGATTGCCTGCTCATTACACAGCTGATCAGCGAGGGGACGGAGCCGTGGCATGTCCGAAACGCCTGAAGTGAGACCACCGGTGGTGACACCGGGCCGGGTGATCATCGCCCTGTGTCTCGTCGCGCCCTTCGTGGCGATGCTGTGGGTCGGCTCGTACGCCAAGACGGATCCCGCGTTCATCGGGATCCCGTTCTTCTACTGGTACCAGATGCTCTGGGTGCTGATCTCCACCGCGCTCACCATGCTGGCGTACAAGCTCTGGCAGCGTGACCAGCGTGCCCACAGGGACACGAACGGGGGTGCGGCGAAGTGAAGGACGGCGTCAACGGCGTCGCTCTCGGCGTCTTCATCTTCTTCTTCCTGGCCGTCACGGTCGTGGGCTTCCTGGCCGCGCGCTGGCGCAGGGCCGAGAACGAGCACTCCCTGGACGAATGGGGTCTGGGCGGCCGGTCCTTCGGCACCTGGATCACCTGGTTCCTGCTCGGCGGTGACCTGTACACGGCGTACACCTTCGTCGCCGTACCGGCGGCGATCTACGCGGCGGGCGCGGCCGGGTTCTTCGCGGTGCCGTACACGATCCTGGTGTACCCGCTGATCTTCACCTTCCTGCCGCGCCTGTGGTCGGTCTCGCACCGCCACGGGTACGTCACCACCTCCGACTTCGTGCGCGGCCGGTTCGGCTCGAAGGGCCTGTCGCTGGCGGTGGCGGTGACCGGCATCCTGGCGACGATGCCGTACATCGCGCTCCAGCTCGTCGGCATCCAGGCGGTGCTGGACGTGATGGGCGTCGGCGGCGGCGAGAACACCAACTGGTTCGTGAAGGACCTGCCGCTGCTCATCGCCTTCGGTGTGCTGGCCGCCTACACCTACTCGTCCGGTCTGCGCGCCCCCGCTCTGATCGCGTTCGTCAAGGACACGCTGATCTACATCGTCATCGCGGTGGCGATCATCTACATCCCGATCAAGCTGGGCGGGTTCGACGACATCTTCGCCAAGGCGGGCGAGGCGTTCAGCCAGGTGAATCCGGCCACCGGCAAGCCGCGCGGGGCGCTGGCGCCGGGGGAGGCGAACCAGTGGACGTACGCCACGCTGGCGCTCGGCTCGGCGCTCGCGCTGTTCATGTACCCGCACTCGATCACCGCGACTCTGTCGTCCAGGAGCCGTGAGGTGATCCGCCGCAACACCACGATCCTGCCGCTGTACTCCCTCATGCTGGGTCTGCTGGCGCTGCTGGGCTTCATGGCGATCGCGGCCGGCGTGAAGGTCACCAACGGCCAGCTGGCCATCCCGCAGCTGTTCGAGGACATGTTCCCGGACTGGTTCGCGGGCGTGGCGTTCGCGGCGATCGGCATCGGCGCGCTGGTCCCGGCGGCGATCATGTCCATCGCGGCGGCCAACCTCTTCACCCGCAACATCTACAAGGACTTCATCAAGCCCGACGCGACGGCGGAGCAGGAGACCAAGGTCTCCAAGCTGGTCTCGCTGCTGGTGAAGGTCGGCGCGCTGGTCTTCGTCCTCACCATGGACAAGACGGTCGCCATCAACTTCCAGCTGCTGGGCGGCATCTGGATCCTGCAGACCTTCCCGGCGCTGGTGGGCGGCCTGTTCACCCGCTGGTTCCACCGCTGGGCGCTGCTCGCGGGCTGGGCGGTCGGCATGATCTACGGCACGGCCGCGGCGTACGGCATCGCCTCGCCGACGCAGAAGCACTTCGGCGGCAACGCCAAGGAGATCCCCGGCATCGGCGAGATCGGCTACATCGGTCTGACGGCGTTCGTCCTGAACGTCCTGGTGACCGTGGTCCTCACCGTCGTCCTGAAGGCCGTGAAGGCCCCCGAGGGCGTCGACGAGACCAGGCCGGGAGACTACACGGCGGACGCCGGCGACCCCGGTGTCCAGGTGGAGCTGCCGCCCGCGACCGCGGGCGCCGGTCACTAGACAGCCGTCGCTCAACGGGCCGTCGGAGGCAGATCCGGCGGCCCGTTGTCATACCCATGGGGTCGGGCGTCGTGCCTCTCGGCCCCTCGTCGTGCCTCTCGCCTCCGTTGTCGTACCCGTCCGGCAGACTCGGTGGCATGGACTTCGTGATCCGACGGGCCGCTGCCGACGAGTACGACGACCTGGGCGAGATCACCGCCCAGGCCTACCTGGGCGACGGCCTCCTCGCCTTCGACGACAGCGACTGGTACCTCGGCGAGCTGAGGGACGTGGCCAAGCGGGCCGCCGCCGCGGACGTCCTCGTGGCCGTCCGTGACGGAGTCCTCCTCGGCGGGGTCACCTTCGTCCGCTCCGGCGGCCCCATGACCGACATAGCGGGCCCGGGCGAGGCCGAGATCCGGATGCTCGCGGTCGCCCCCGCGGCCCGGGGCCAGGGTGCCGGCGAGGCACTGGTGCGGGCCTGCGTCGACCGCGCGCGGGCCACCGAGGGCTGCGTCCGCGTGGTCCTCTCCACCCAGCGGACCATGCACACCGCCCACCGCCTCTACGCCCGCCTCGGTTTCGCCCGCGCCCCCGAGCGGGACTGGAATCCCCTCCCGGGCCGGGACGACATCACGCTCCTCGCGTACGAGTTGACCCTCTGAGACCGGATCGGCACTACATCTGGGGGTGACATGACAGCCCGGCACTAGATGTATGCTCGTCCTCGCTGTCGTCGCAGGGGAATCCGGTGCGAATCCGGAACTGTCCCGCAACGGTGTACTCGTGTGCCTCCGCACGCCTGTCGAGTCCGAAGACCTGCCGGCGGTGCACCCGGCCGTCCAGGCCCGGGTGGTTCCGACGTCCGGGCCTCGTGGAGTGGGCCGGTGGACGCGACGCCGTGCGCGCTCGTGGCTGCCCCTGCCCTCCGCCAGGCCCCGTGCCGAGCGAGGGAGAGCCCCACGTGACCATCGCGCCAGCCGACCCGGCTTCAGTCAGCGAGCTGAAGACCGACGGTCCCGGTGCCGCGCTGCTGCGGACCCTGACCGAGCTGACCGCCGACCTGCCCGACGCCGACCCGGGCCGGGTCGCCGCCGCCGCGCTGCGCGGCCGGTCCGCTCGGGCCGACGAGGCGGAGCTGCGGGAGCTGGCCACGGAGGCCGCCGCCGGCCTGATCTCCGAGGACCCCGCCTACTCGAAGCTGGCCGCCCGGCTGCTGACCCGCGCGATCCGGGACGAGGCCGCCTCGCAGGGCGTGACGTCCTTCACCGGGTCCATCGCGGTCGGCCACCGCGAGGGCCTGATCGCCGACCGCACCGCCGAGTTCGTGCGGCTGCACGCCGAGCGCCTCGACGCGCTGGTCGACGGCGCGGCCGACGACCGGTTCGGCTACTTCGGCCTGCGCACCCTGCACAGCCGCTACCTGCTGCGCCACCCGGTCACCCGCAAGGTGATCGAGACGCCCCAGCACTTCCTGCTGCGCGTGGCGAGCGGCCTGGCGGAGGACGACACGACCCGCTCCGTGGACGAAGTCACGGCGCTGTACAGGCTGATGAGCCGCCTGGACTACCTGCCGTCCTCCCCCACGCTCTTCAACTCCGGTACGCGGCACCCCCAGATGTCGTCCTGCTACCTGCTCGACTCGCCCCTGGACGAGCTGGACTCCCTCTACGACCGTTACCACCAGGTCGCCCGCCTCTCCAAGCACGCCGGCGGCATCGGCCTGTCGTACTCCCGTGTCCGCTCGCGCGGTTCGCTGATCCGGGGGACGAACGGGCACTCCAACGGGATCGTGCCGTTCCTGAAGACCCTGGACGCCTCGGTGGCGGCGGTCAACCAGGGCGGCCGGCGCAA
>NZ_JBFATL010000037.1:0-56760 GCF_040678315.1 Streptomyces sp. NPDC052721
TCGTACTGGATGTACTTGGGTCGGGGCCCGGTGCGGCGAGAGTGCGTGCATGGCGTCGCGCGGCAGACGGGAGTTTGACGACAGGGCCTAGGGGCACCGCACGACCTGACCGGCGTACGAGAGATTGCCGCCGAAACCGAACAGCAGCACCGGGTCGCCCGTGCTGAGCGCTCCCCGTTCGGCCAGCTTGGAGAAGGCGAGCGGGATACTGGCGGCCGAGGTGTTGCCGGACTCGGTGACGTCCCGTGCGACCACCGCATTGACGGCGCCGAGCTTCTCGGCCAGCGGCTCGATGATCCGCAGGTTGGCCTGGTGCAGCACGACCCCGGCCAGGTCCTCGGGCGCCACCCCGGCCTTCTCGCAGGCCTGGCGGGCGATGGCGGGCAGCTGGGTGGTGGCCCAGCGGTAGACGCTCTGCCCCTCCTGCGCGAACCGCGGCGGCGTGCCCTCGATCCGCACGGCGTGTCCCATCTCGGGCACCGATCCCCACAGCACCGGTCCGATCCCGGGCTCCCGGTCCGGCCCGCACGCCTCCACCACGGCTGCCCCGGCGCCGTCTCCGACGAGGACGCAGGTGCTGCGGTCGGTCCAGTCGGTGACGTCGGACATCTTGTCGGCGCCGATGACGAGCGCCCGGGTCGCGGCGCCCGCCCGGACGGTGTGGTCGGCGGTGGCGAGGGCGTGGGTGAAGCCGGCGCAGACGACGTTGACGTCCATCGCGGCCGGCCGCGGGATGCCGAGGCGGGCGGCCACCCGGGCGGCGGTGTTCGGGGACCGGTCGATCGCGGTGGACGTGGCCACCAGCACCAGGTCGATGTCGTGCGGCGCGAGTCCGGCCGCGGCGAGGGCCTTGGCGGCGGCGTGCGCGGCCAGCTCGTCGACCGGTTCGTCGGGGCCGGCGATGTGCCGGGTGCGGATGCCCACCCGGCTGCGGATCCACGCGTCACTGGTGTCCACCATGCCCGCCAGGTCGTCGTTGGTGAGCACCTTGGCGGGCTGGTAGTGACCGATGGCGGCGATGCGCGAGCCGTTCATGCCGGGTATCCCCTCGTGCGTGGGTAGCGGGATCCACCAGTCTGATCAGTGACTCGCGAGTACGACGGCAGGTGAAGCCACAGGAATCGGGCGCCCGGGTTGTCGGCTTCGCTCAGGCCCTCGGACGCCCGACCTTTCACCCTGTGAACAGCTGTGTCGCCTTCCGCACCAGCTCGTACAGGCCGTAGGCGAGGGGTGTGCCCACCCACAGCCAGGCGAAGGCGATCAGGCCCCTGCGGCTAGGCGGGCTGCTGTCGCTGGGCATCTGCGGCCTCCCTCGGGGCGGGGACGTGGTGGCGGGGGTGGACGGGACGGACGAGTTCACCGGCGACGAAGCCGACGACGAGCAGGCCGATCATGATGCCGAACGACAGCCCGTACAGCGACGGGCCGTGCTTGCCGGCCGCCTCCTGCCGGTCGGCGATCCAGTTGACGATCAGCGGCCCGAGCACGCCGGCCGTGGACCAGGCGGTCAGCAGCCGGCCGTGGATGGCACCGACCTGGTAGCTGCCGAAGAGGTCCTTCAGATAGGCGGGGATCGTCGCGAAGCCGCCGCCGTAGAAGGAGAGGATCACCAGCGCGCACAGCACGAACAGCGGTTTCGACGTGTCTCCGAACAGCGCGATCAGCAGGTACATCAGCGCGCCGACGCCGAGGTAGACGCGGTAGATGTTCTTGCGGCCGACTCTGTCGGAGGTGGAGGACCAGCCGATGCGGCCGGCCATGTTGGCGGCCGACAGCAGCGCGACGAAGCCGGCCGCGGCCGAGGCCGACACGGGGGTGGAGCTGTCCGCGAAGAAGTCCGTGATCATCGGCGCGGCCTTTTCGAGGATGCCGATGCCGGCGGTCACGTTCATGCACAGCACGAGCCACAGACACCAGAACTGCGGGGTGCGCACGGCCTGGCGGGCGGAGACCTGCACGCCGTCGACGGCGCTCGGCCCGCTCTCGACGGGCTTCTCGGAGCGCGGCACACGGACCAGGAGGACGCCGAGGGTCATGAAGGCGGCGTACGACAGCCCGTGCACCAGGAAGGCGAGGGCGATGCCCTCGTTGTCGGAGCCGAAGGATTCGAGCATCTGGGCCGACCACGGCGAGGCGATCAGCGCGCCGCCGCCGAAGCCCATGATGGCGATGCCGGTGGCCATGCCCGGCCGGTCCGGGAACCACTTGATCAGGGTGGAGACGGGCGAGATGTAGCCGATGCCGAGGCCGATTCCGCCGACGAAGCCGTAGCCGAGGACGATCAGCCAGTACTGCTTCGTCCCGGCGCCGAGGGCGGAGATCAGGAAGCCGGAGGAGAAGCAGGCGAGGGCCACGGTCATCGCCCAGCGCGGGCCGTTGCGCTCGACGAGCGTGCCGCCGAACGCGGCGGACAGCCCGAGCATCACGATCGCCACCTGGAAGGGCAGCGCGCTCTGGGTGCCGTCGAGACCCAGCGCGGATTCGAGCGGCGGCTTGAAGACGCTCCAGGCGTAGGCCTGGCCGATGGAGAGGTGGACGGAGAGGGCGGCGGGCGGGACGAGCCAGCGGCTCCAGCCCGGGGGTGCGACAGGGGGGCTGCTCATGACGCCGGACGGTAGGGCGGGGCACGGGAGTTGAGAAGACGGCCGTCGACCGTATGCGGTGAACGGTATGCGCGCTGCGCTCAACGGTCGCCGCGCGGGCCCGCGGTCAGCGCGCGAGCCCCGCAACGGTCGCCGCGCGAACCCTTGCTGACATCAACTCCATACTGTAGACAATATTTCGTCGACAGGATTCAGCGACGTGTCTCCGCGCCGGCTCCCGTCCTCACCTCCGCGGTATCCCTCGAACCGAACGGAGCGTCCCCGTGAAAGTCGCAGTCCTCGGCGCCGGGGCCATCGGCGCCTACGTCGGTGCCGCGCTCCACCGCGCCGGCGCCGACGTGCACCTCATCGCCCGTGGACCGCATCTCGCGGCCATGAGGCGGCACGGCGTCCGGGTGGTCAGCCCGCGCGGTGACTTCACCGCGCACCCCCACGCCACCGACGACCCGGCCGACGTCGGCCCGGTCGACCATGTCTTCCTGGGCCTGAAGGCCACCGCGTACGCGGCGTGCGGGCCGCTGATCGCACCCCTGCTGCACGAGCGCACCACGGTGGTGGCCGCGCAGAACGGCATCCCCTGGTGGTACTTCCACCGGCACGGCGGCCCCTACGACGGTCACCGCCTGGAGAGCGTCGACCCCGACGGCGCCGTCAGCGCGGTCCTGGCCCCCGAACGGGCCGTCGGCTGCGTCGTCTACGCGGCGACGGAGCTCCAGGCGCCCGGCGTGGTGCGGCACGTGGAGGGCACCCGCTTCTCCCTCGGCGAGCCCGACCGCAGTATCTCGGCGCGCTGCCTGGAGCTGAGCGGGGCGATGCAGGCCGGCGGCCTGAAGTGCCCCGTGGAGCCGGATCTGCGCAACGACATCTGGCTGAAGCTGCTCGGGAACATCTCCTTCAACCCGATCAGCGCCCTGGCCCGGGCCACCATGCGGCAGATGTGCCGGCACGGCGGCACCCGCCGGGTCATCGAGACGATGATGCGCGAGACGCTCTCCGTCGCCGAGGCCCTCGGCTGCGAGGTGGGCGTCTCCATCGAGCGCCGGCTCGCCGGCGCGGAACGCGTCGGCGACCACCGCACCTCCACCCTCCAGGACCTGGAGCGCGGCAAGCCGCTGGAGCTGGACGTGCTGCTCGCCGCCGTGGTCGAACTCGCGGAGATCACCGGTGTGGAGGTGCCCACCCTGCGCACCGTGCACGCCATCTCGGACCTGCTCGCGCTGAGGAGCGCCGCATGAGGAACCGGCAACCGAAGACCTACACCCGGCTGACGCGCCCCCTGGTGCGCGACTGCCGTGACGAGCCGTTCCGGGAGGCGAGCTGGGAGGAGGCACTGGACCGCGCCGCCCGGGGCCTGGAGCGCAACCGGGGGGCGTTCGGAATGTTCTCCTGCGCCCGCGCCACGAACGAGATGAACTACGTGGCGCAGAAGTTCGCGCGGGTGGTGATGGGCACCAACAACGTCGACTCCTGCAACCGGACGTGTCACGCGCCCAGTGTCGCGGGGCTGTCGGCCGCGTTCGGCTCCGGCGGCGGCACCTCGTCGTACGAGGAGATCGAGCACACCGACGTCATCGTGATGTGGGGCTCGAACGCCCGCTTCGCGCACCCGATCTTCTTTCAGCACGTGCTGAAGGGCATCCGGAACGGCGCCCGGATGTACGCCGTCGACCCACGCCGGACCTCCACCGCCGAGTGGGCGGAGAGCTGGCTCGGGCTGAACGTCGGCACCGACATCCCGATGGCGCACGCGATCGGCCGGGAGATCATCCACGCCGATCTGGTGAACGAGGCGTTCGCCGGGCGGGCGACCACCGGCTTCGAGGAGTACCGCAAGCTGGTCGAGCCCTGGACCCTGTCCCTGGCCGAGAAGGTGACCGGCGTACCGGCCCGCGCCATCCGGGAGCTGGCACACGCCTACGCCCGCGCCGAACGCGCCCAGCTGTGCTGGACGCTCGGCATCACCGAGCACCACAACGGCACCGACAACGTCCGCGCGCTGATCAACCTCTCCCTGCTCACCGGCCATGTCGGCCGCTACGGCTCCGGGCTCCAGCCGCTGCGCGGGCAGAACAACGTGCAGGGCGGCGGCGACATGGGCGCCATCCCCAACCGGCTGCCCGGCTTCCAGGACATCCTGGACCCGGACGTCCGGCTGAAGTTCGAGTCGGCCTGGGACACCGTCATCCAGCCGCACTACGGGCTGAACCTGACGGAGATGTTCGAGGCGATGGAGGACGGCAGGCTGCGCGCGGTGTACTGCGTCGGGGAGAACCCGGCCCAGTCGGAGGCCGACAGCGAGCAGGCCGTACGCCGCCTGAAGGCACTGGACTTCCTCGTCGTCCAGGACATCTTCCTCACGAAGACCGCCGAGCTGGCGGACGTCGTCCTGCCCGCGACCGCCGGCTGGGCGGAGACCGAGGGCACCACCACCAACAGCGAGCGGCGCGTGCAGCGGGTGCGGCGGGCCGTCACCCCGCCCGGTGAGGCCCGCGAGGACATCGACATCATCTGCGAACTGGCCGCCCGGCTGGGCCACGGCTGGAAGTACGCCGACGCGGAGGCCGTGTGGAACGAGCTGCGGTCGGTGTCCCCGGACCACTACGGGATGACGTACCGCCGGCTGGAGGAGCACCAGGGCATCCAGTGGCCCTGCCCGAGCACCGAGGAACTCGAACCTCCGTTCCTGCACGGCAGGCTGTGGGAGCCGGACCCCGGGCGGCGGGGCAGGCGGGCGCCGTTCGGGCTGGTGCAGCACGATCCGCCGGTGGACCTCACCGACGAGGAGTACCCCATCCGGCTCACCACCGGCCGGCGGCTGGACTCCTACAACACCGGTGTGCAGAGCGGCGGTTTCGCCTCCCCGCTGCGGCGCGGCGAGTACATCGAGCTGTGCCCGGAGGACGCCGAGCGGTACGGGGTCGTCGTCGGCGAGGAGGTGCGGGTGTCCTCACGGCGGGGCTCGGTCGTGGCCCCCGTGTGGATCGACACGGCCCTGCGCCCCGGCCTCGCCTTCATGACCATGCACTTTCCCGACGAGGTCGACACCAACCAGCTGACCATCGAGGCGAACTGCCCGATCGCGGGGACGGCGGAGTTCAAGGCGTCGGCGATCCGGATCGAGAAGCTGCCCGCAGTGACCTATGTGAGGTGACCTTCGTGGACCTGCACTTCGGTGACAGCAAACCGACGGACGAGGAACGCGCCGCCGTGGACGCGCTGTTGGGCCCCCCGGAATCGGCCTGGGAGGGCGCCGACCGTACCGACGCCGACCTGCGGTGGGCGCGCGGCGGCCGGGCGGCCCGCGACCGCCGCGATCTGCTGCTGCCGGGGCTGCACGCCCTCAACGACCGCGTCGGCTGGATCAGCGAGGGCGGCCTCGGCTATCTGTGCCGCAGGCTGACCGTGCCACCGGCCGAGGCGTACGGGGTGGCCACCTTCTACGCCATGTTCTCCGTCCGGCCGCGCCCCGCCACGGTCCTGCACGTCTGCACCGACCTGGCCTGCATGGCCGCCGGTGCGGAGGAGGTGTGCGCCGGGATCGAGGCGCGGCTCGGCCCCGGCAGCGGGGTGAGCGTCGAACGCGGCCCCTGCCTGGGCCTGTGCGAACGCGCCCCGGCCGCCCTCGCGGTCCGGGCGGGCGACCCGGTGCGTACGGCGGTGTCGGCGCCCGCGTCCGTGACGGAGGCCGTCGACGCGGCGAGCGCACCGGACGCGGCACCCGGGGAGCCGCCGGCCGTGGCGGCGGTACCGCAGGCGGGAGACCCCTCACTGGTGCTGCTGCGCCGGGTCGGTGTGGTGGACCCGTCCTCGCTGGACGACTACCGGGCGCACGGCGGCTATACGGCCCTGCGCCGGGCCTTCGCGCTCGGCCCGGCCGGGGTGATCCGGGAGGTGACGGACGCGGGGCTGGCCGGGCGCGGCGGCGCCGCCTTCCCCACCGGCCGCAAGTGGCAGGCCACGGCGTCCCAGCCGGACCACCCGCACTATCTGGTGTGCAACGCCGACGAGTCGGAGCCCGGGACCTTCAAGGACCGGGTGCTGATGGAGGGCGATCCGTTCGCGCTCGTGGAGGCGATCACCATCGCGTCGTACGCGGTCTCCGCGCACCGGGCCTTCGTCTACATCCGCGGTGAGTACCCGCGGGCGGTGCGCCGGGTGCAGCACGCGATCGACCAGGCCCGGGCGCGCGGTCTGCTCGGCGACGACATCCTCGGCCAGGGCTACCGCCTGGACATCGAGATCCGGCGCGGCGCCGGCGCCTACGTCTGCGGCGAGGAGACGGCCCTGTTCAACTCCATCGAGGGCCACCGCGGCGAGCCCCGCAGCAAACCGCCCTTCCCCGTGGAGAAGGGCCTGTTCGGCAAGCCGACCGCCGAGAACAACGTGGAGACACTGGTCAACGTCCTGCCGATCCTGACCATGGGCGCCCCGGCGTACGCGGCCATCGGCACGGCGCGCTCCACCGGGCCGAAGCTGTTCTGCGTCTCCGGCAGTGTCGACCGGCCCGGGGTCTACGAGCTGCCGTTCGGTGCCACGCTCGGGGAGCTGCTGACCCTGGCCGGGGTGCGCGCGGGGCTGCGGGCGGTCCTGCTCGGCGGGGCGGCCGGCGGGTTCGTACGGCCCGACGAGCTGGACCTCCCGCTCACCTTCGAAGGCACCCGGGAGGCCGGCACCACGCTGGGCTCCGGAGTGGTGACGGCCTTCGACGACACCGTGCCGCTGCCCCGGCTGCTGCTGCGCATCGCCCGGTTCTTCCGGGAGGAGTCCTGCGGACAGTGCGTGCCCTGCCGGGTCGGCACCGTGCGGCAGGAGGAGGCGCTGCGCCGGATCGCCGACCGCACCGGCGCCGGGGCCGCGGACGACGTCGCTCTGCTGCGGGAGGTCGGCCGGGCGATGCGGGACGCCTCGATCTGCGGTCTGGGACAGACCGCGTGGAACGCCGTGGAATCCGCCATCGACCGTCTGGGGGCCTACACATGACCGCGATACCGATCGGGGTGCCGCGCCGGCTGGTCGGGTTCACGCTCGACGGGCAGGAGGCCCGGGTTCCCGAGGGCGCCACCGTCCTCGACGCCTGCCGGGCCGCGGGCAAGGACGTCCCGACGCTGTGCGAGGGCGACACACTGCGCCCGAAGAACGCCTGCCGGGTGTGCGTGGTGGAGGTCGAGGGGTCGCGGACGCTGGTGCCGGCCTGCTCGCGCCGGGCCGAGCCCGGCATGGAGGTGCGCACGGACACCGAGCGCGTCCGGCACAGCCGGAAGATCGTCCTGGAACTGCTGGCCTCCTCGGCCGACCTGTCGACCACGCCACGGGTCGCCGAGTGGATCAAGGAGTACGAGGCGAAGCCGGACCGCTTCGGCCCCGACGCCGCCCGCCTGAACGACGAACCGAAGATCGACAACGAGCTGTACGTGCGCGACTACGCGAAGTGCATCCTGTGCTACAAGTGCGTCGACGCCTGTGGCGACCAGTGGCAGAACACCTTCGCGATCTCGGTCGCCGGGCGCGGTTTCGACGCGCGGATCGCCGTGGAGCACGACGCGCCGCTGACCGACTCGGCCTGCGTGTTCTGCGGCAACTGCGTGGAGGTGTGCCCGACCGGGGCGCTGTCCGCCAAGCGGGAGTTCGACCTGCGGGCGGCCGGCGACTGGGACGAGTCGCGGCAGACGGAGACGACCACCGTGTGCGCGTACTGCGGGGTGGGCTGCACGCTCACCCTCCATGTGCAGGACAATGAGATCGTGAAGGTCACCTCACCGCACGACAATCCGGTGACCCACGGCAACCTCTGCATCAAGGGCCGTTTCGGCTACCAGCACGTACAGAACCGGGGCTGATCAGACCATGGGACGAGTCACGGAACGACGCAAGGTCCTCCGCATCCGGGACGGGGCGGTCTCCACCCGGCCGGACACGCTCGTCGCCGAGGAACCCCTGGAGATCCGGCTGAACGGCAAGCCGCTCGCGATCACCATGCGCACCCCCGGCGACGACTTCGCGCTCGCGGCCGGCTTCCTGGTGAGCGAGGGCGTACTGGCCACGGCGTCCGACCTGCAGAACATCGTCTACTGCGCCGGCGCGACGGTGGACGGTTCGAACACCTACAACGTGGTCGACGTGAAGACCACGCCGGGCGTCACCCTCCCGGACTTCACGCTGGAGCGGAACGTCTACACCTCCTCCTCGTGCGGGCTGTGCGGCAAGGCCAGCCTGGACGCCGTCCGGACGACCGCGCGCTGGCCGATCGCCGACACTCCCCCGCTCCGGGTCACCCCCGGACTGCTGGCGAGCCTGCCCGACCGGCTGCGGTCGGCCCAGCGGGTGTTCGACCGGACCGGGGGCCTGCACGCGGCGGCCCTGTTCAGCGAGGACGGCGAGCTGCTGGACACCCGGGAGGACGTCGGCCGGCACAACGCGGTCGACAAGCTGGTCGGCCGGGCCCTGCAGAACGACGCCCTGCCGCTGTCCCGGGCGATCCTCATGGTCTCCGGCCGGGCCTCCTTCGAACTGGCGCAGAAGGCGGTGATGGCGGGCATCCCGGTGCTCGCGGCCGTGTCGGCGCCGTCGTCGCTGGCGGTGGACCTGGCCGCCGAGACGGGGCTGACCCTGGTGGGCTTCCTCCGGGGCAGCTCGATGAACGTGTACGCGGGCCAGGACC
Organism: Streptomyces sp. NPDC052721; assembly: GCF_040678315.1. Lineage (NCBI taxonomy): Bacteria > Bacillati > Actinomycetota > Actinomycetes > Kitasatosporales > Streptomycetaceae > Streptomyces > Streptomyces sp. NPDC052721. Next base: position 9,262 of record NZ_JBFATL010000037.1, read on the forward strand.
GGATCGCCCTGCGGGAGGCGGCCGCCCAGGGCTGACCGGCCCCCCGCGGCACGGCGGCGGGGCCCCGTCCGGCGGGGAGCGCCCCCTGCGCCCGCGGGGCTCCGCCGATCTTGCTTCGTTCACCTACGGGGGCGCCTCAGCCGGTGTCGCGGCCGGCGCGCCGGGACAGCGGGAGTTGGTGGGCCCTTGCCGTGGGGCGGGTTCGGGCCGCTGTTCAGCCGAAGGTCAGGTCCGTCGACCTCGTCACCGTGCCCAGTCTCGGGAAGTCGAGGCGTACGGACGCCTCGTGCTCGGCCGCGGTGAACGCTGCCATGGCGTCCTCGGCGAAGACGAGGTCGTAGCCGAGGTCGGCGGCGGCGCGGGCGGTGGACTCGACACCCAGGTTGGTGGCGATGCCGCCGAACACCAGGGTGGTGATGCCGCGTTCGCGCAGCCGCTCGTCCAGGCCGGTGCCCTGGAAGGCGCCCAGGGTCCGCTTGACGACCTCCAGATCGCCGTCCCGGCGCAGGCCGGGCACCAGCCCGCTGCCGGGCGGCTGTTCGGCGACGGCGGGACGCTCGACCCGCACGAGGACGACGAGAGCACCGGCGCGGCGGAAGGTGGTCGCCGCCTCCTCGGCGGCGGCGAGTACTTCGGTGCCCTTGCGGGGTTCCAGGGGCAGCGCGACGATGCGGTCCATCAGGTCGACGAGGATGAGGGCGGTGCGCTGCGGATCGAGCAGGGGAGCTGCGGTCATGACGGAACGTTAACCGTCGTCAGCCGTCCGTGCCGGAAATCCCGATCAACAGACCCATGAACTGATCGCGTTCGACGGCCGGCAGCGGGGCGAGCGGTTCCTCGCTGGCCTCACGGGCGGCCTTCTCGCAGCGCAGGAGTCCGAGTTCCCCTGGAGCACGCGGCGGCGGCGCACGAGGTGATCCGGAGCCCGTTGCGGGTGGTCGACGAGGACGGCGGCGACACCCACGGCAACCCGGCCCCGGTCGTGGACCGTGTCACCGGGCGGGTCTGGGTGGCGGAGACGTACGACACGGGCCGTACGGACAGCGCCGGCGGTACGGTCCCCTGCGACCGCACCCCGCATCTGCAGTACAGCGACGACGACGGCCGTACCTGGTCCCGGCCGCGCGATCCGAGCCCCGAGATCCTGCCCGCCGACTGGAACTCCTGGTACGCCACCGGGCCCGTGCCCCATGGCACGGACGGCGCCGTGCGCCTGCCGTACCGGGCTGCGGCTCGGCACGAACGTCTTCGCGGCGCCGGGGAACAGCCACTGCTGTGGAGGGGCGGGATCGGCACCAGCCAGCCGCAGGTGTGGCTGCGCGGGGAGCCGGCGGACAACCGCGCGCAGGGGCTGATCGCCGTGCGGAACGGAGCCGCCGCGCCGCAGACCGCGTACGTGCGCACGGACTGGCGGGGACCGGCTGTCGCTGTCCGGCGACGGTGCGCTGCTCCGTCGCAGACGTACCGGGCTCCGTCAGCCGCAACTCCCCCTTCGGCGTGCGCCTCGGTCAGCGCATGGACAGCCGCGCCTTCCTCACCGACGCCACACTCGCCGACCCCAAGGTGCTGCGGTCACCGCAGGACACGGTCCTGTGGCTGCCCCTGCACCGCGTGCGCGGCTGACGCGTCGGGCGCGTCCGTGGTCGCCTCCGGGTCACGGGCGCGCCGCTTGGCGATGACCGCGCACACCATGAGCTGCATCTGGTGGAAGAGCATCAGCGGCAGGACGGCCAGTGAGGCGTGGCTGCCGAACAGGACGCTCGCCATCGGCAGCCCCGAGGCGAGGGACTTCTTCGACCCGGCGAACTGGATGGCGATCCGGTCCTCCCGGCGGAAGCCGAGCGCCTTGGCGCCGTACCAGGTCAGCACCAGCATCACGGCCAGCAGGACGGCCTCGACGCCGAGCAGTCCGGCCAGCCGCACGGGGCTGACCTGGTGCCAGATGCCCCGGTTCATGCCCTCGCTGAACGCGGTGTAGACGACCAGCAGGATCGAACCCCGGTCGACCAGTCCGAGGACCTTCTTGTGCCGGGTGACGAACCCGCCGATCCACCTCCGCAGCAGCTGTCCGGCGAGGAACGGCACCAGCAGCTGGAGCACGATCTTCACCACCGAGTCGGCGGAGAACCCGACCGCCTCGCCGCCGAGCAGCCCCGCCGCGAGCAGCGGTGTGAGGACGATGCCGACGAGGGAGGAGAAGGACCCGGCGCAGATCGCGGCGGGCACGTTGCCCCGGGCGATCGAGGTGAACGCGATGGACGACTGGATGGTGGACGGCACCAGCGTCAGGAACAGCAGGCCCTGGTACAGGGGCTGGGTCAGCAGGACCGGCACCAGCCCGCGCGCGGCGAGCCCGAACACCGGGAAGACGACGAAGGTGCACGTCAGCACGGTGACGTGGAGCCGCCAGTGCTTGAACCCGTCCAGCGCCTCACGGGTGGACAGCCGGGCGCCGTAGAGGAAGAAGAGGAAGGCGATCGCGGCCGTGGAGGCGCCCGAGGTCACGTCGGCGGCGGTGCCCCGGGCCGGAAGGAGCGCGGCGAGACCGACCGTGCCGAGCAGCAGCACGATGTACGGGTCGATCGGCATCCGACTCGGCCAGTGCAGGCGTTTCACGGTGCTCCGATTGCTGTGGGTGACGTGCGGTCGCGGGCCCGTAGGGCCCCCCTCGATTGTCCTCCTCCGGCCGTTGATCGGGAATCCCGGATACCGCTCTGACTGTCATCATGATCTGCGATGAGCGGCTAGGCTCGGACGTCGTGTACGAACCGACGCACCTGCGCACCTTCCTCGCGGTCGCCCAGACGCTGAGCTTCACGCAGGCCGCCCGGCGGCTGGGGCTGCGCCAGTCCACGGTCAGCCAGCATGTGCGGCGGCTGGAGGACGCGGCCGGCCGGCAGCTGTTCTCCCGGGACACCCATTCGGTGGAGCTGACCGAGGACGGCGAGGCGATGCTGGGGTTCGCCCGCCGGATCCTGGAGGTGCACGAGCAGGCGACGGCGTTCTTCAGCGGCACGCGCGTGCGTGGCCGGCTGCGCTTCGGCGCCTCGGAGGACTTCGTCCTGACCCGGCTGCCGGAGATCCTGGAGGGCTTCCGCTACGACCATCCGGAGGTCGACCTGGAGTTGACGGTGGAGCTGTCCGGCACCCTGCACGAGCAGCTGGCCGCCGGGAAGCTCGACCTGGTGCTGGCCAAGCGGCTCCCGGAGGATCCGCGCGGAGAGCTGGTCTGGCGGGACGACCTGGTGTGGATCGGCGCCGAGCGGCTGCGGCTGGACCCCGACCGGCCCGTTCCGCTGATCGTGTACCCGCCGCCGGGCATCACCCGGGTCCGCGCGCTGGAGGTGCTGGAGCGGCAGGGCCGTGACTGGCGGATCGTGTGCACGAGCGGCAGCCTCAACGGGCTGATCGCGGCGGCCCGCGCCGGCCTCGGGGTGATGGCCCACTCCCGGCGGCTGATCCCGCCGGGCCTGTTCCGGCTGCCCGACCGGGCCGGCCTGCCCGAGCTGGGCAAGGTCGACTTCGTCCTCGTCCACGGCCACCGCCGGGGCCCGGCCGGGCCCGCCGCGGACGCGCTGGCGGCGGCGGTCCTGGCGGGCGGCGAGCGGCTGCGGCGCAGGAGCGGCTGACACCGGCGGGCCCGCGCCGGGGCACCTCACCGCCCCGGGCCGGCCCAGGTAGGCGTACAGGGCGGCGGTGTCGCGGACGGCGGGCGGTGAGGATGATGGGGGCCGGGCCTGCGGGGGCCGGCCCGAAGGCGGTCTCGTCGTGGGTGGCCAGGGCCCGGCCGACGGAGTCCAGCGCGGCCGTCGCCCACCCCGAGCGTCGTGGAGATCCGCGCCCTGCGACTCCCGCGTCGCTCCTACGGCGGCCCGGCCCGGCTGGCTGCCCAGTCTCCGGGCGCCCAGCGACGAGCAGACCGCGCCGACGGCGGCCGGGGCGCTGCGCGGGGCTTTCCCCGAGCACACGCCGCGGGCCGCGTTCGCCTCGGGTTCTGAACGGCGCGCTCGTGGTGGCGGGGCCGGCCGGGATGGTGGCGGGCGCCCTGGCGCTGGTGCGGGCGGGTCGGCCGACAGCTCCGAAGGCTTCCGGCGTGGTGCCGGAGGAGGCGGTGGCGGCCCGGGGGCGCGCGGCGGACCGGCACTCCTTGTGAGCGGGGCGGTCACGGAGCGGTGTTCCGGGGTCGCCCCGCGCGCGGGGTGCCGTAATCGGCGCGTACAGATTCGGTGGAGATTACGCTACCGAAACTTACTGACCTGTCAGTAGTTGTGTCCGGCCCTTCCCCATGTGCGGGCATTTCAGGGTCACCGTCCGGACAGATCGTGTGGTTTGCTCGGTTTCCGCACCCCTCCCGCACACCGACCGGGTGGGGTAGCTTTCACCGCGCTGTGCGGTGCGTGGACCAACGTCACTGAGGCGCGAGACACGGGGAGCGAGGTTGCGCGAGTTCACCAACCCTCCGTTGGCGTCGCCGCCGCCGGTGGGCGGTCTGGCAGACGTCGTCTTCGACCATGCCCGGACCGACCCGCTGCACATCGCGCTCGGCCGCAAGGACCCCGACGGACAGTGGCGGGACGTGACCTCCGCCGAGTTCCGCGACGAGGTCATGGCCCTCGCCAAGGGGCTGCTGGCCCGCGGCATCCGCTTCGGCGACCGGGTCGCGATCATGTCCCGCACCCGCTACGAGTGGACCCTGTTCGACTTCGCCCTGTGGTCCATCGGCGCCCAGGTGGTGCCCGTCTACCCCACATCCTCGGCCGAACAGTGCTTCTGGATGCTCTACGACGCCGAGGTGTCCGCGGCGATCGTGGAGCACGAGGACCACGCGATGACCATCGCCACCGTCATCGACCGGCTGCCGCGGCTGCGGCAGCTGTGGCAGCTGGACGCCGGCTGTGTGCAGGAGTTGTACGACGCCGGGGCGCACCTGGACGACGAGGTGGTGCACCGGCACCGGGAGGCGGTCACCCCGGACTCGGTGGCCACCGTCATCTACACCTCCGGCACCACCGGCCGCCCCAAGGGCTGTGTGATCTCCCACGGCAACTTCATGTGCGAGGCGGACACCGTGATCCAGCGGTGGGAGCCGGTGTTCCACTCGAAGAAGGGCGACGAGGCGTCGACGCTGCTGTTCCTGCCGCTGGCGCACGTCTTCGGGCGGATGGTGGAGGTCGCCGCGATCCGCGGCCGGGTCCGCTTCGGGCACCAGCCGCAGCTGCACGCCGCCGCCCTGCTGCCCGACCTGGCCGCCTTCCGGCCGACGTTCATCCTCGCGGTGCCGTACATCTTCGAGAAGGTGTTCAACGCGGCCCGCCGCAAGGCCGAGAAGGAGGGCAAGGCGGGGCCGTTCGAGAAGGCCGTCGACATCGCTGTCAGGTACGCGGAAGCGGTGGAGGCCAGGGCGTGGGGCACCGGGCCCGGCCCGTCGGCGGGGCTGCGGATGCAGCACCAGCTCTTCGACAAGCTGGTGTACGCGAAGGTCCGCGCCGCGATGGGCGGCCGGATCCGGAACGCGATGTCGGGCGGGTCGGCGATGGACCGCCGGCTGGGGCTGTTCTTCGCGGGCGCGGGCGTGCAGATCTACGAGGGCTACGGCCTGACCGAGTCGACGGCCGCGGCGACCGCCAACCCGCCCGAGCGCACCCGTTACGGCACCGTGGGCCAGGCCATCCCGGGCACGACCGTGCACATCGCCGACGACGGCGAGATCTGGCTGCACGGCCCGAACGTCTTCCAGGGGTACCTCAACAACCCGAAGGCCACCGACGAGACCCTGCACGACGGCTGGCTCGCCACCGGCGACCTCGGCTCCCTGGACGAGGACGGCTATCTGACCATCACCGGCCGCAAGAAGGAGATCCTGGTGACCTCCGGCGGCAAGAGCGTCTCCCCGGGCGTGCTGGAGGAGCGGGTCCGTGAACATCCGCTGGTCAACCAGTGCATCGTCGTCGGCAACGACCGCCCGTACATCGCGGCCCTGGTCACCCTCGACCAGGAGGCGGTCGAACACTGGCTGCAGATGCGCGGCAAGCCGAGGATGACCCCGGCCAAGCTGGTGCACGACCCGGACCTGGAGACGGAGGTGCGGCGGGCGGTGGTCGCCGCCAACACCCTCGTCTCCCAGGCCGAGTCGATCCGCACCTTCCGCATCCTGGCCCAGCCGTTCACCGAGGAACACGGCCTGCTGACACCGTCGCTGAAGCTGAAGCGGAAGGCGATCGAGAAGGCGTACGCGAACGAGGTCGAGGCCCTCTACCGGAGCTGACGCTCCGTCACCTCGCGTTCGTCAGCTGATCGTCACCCGGAAGATCTTGTCGGATCCGTCCGCCGCGCCTCCGTTGTTGTCGCAGTTGGTGGTGGACAGCCACAGCTGGTCGGCGCCCGGGACCTTGGTGACCGTGCGCAGCCGGCCGTAGGTGCCGACGTAGTACGCGGTCGGGGTGCCGACCTTCTCGGTGTCGCCGTTGACCGGGATCCGCCACAGGCGTTCGCCGCGCAGGGACGCCATGTAGACGACGTTGCGGACGATGGCGATGCCGCTGGGCGAGGCCTCGGAGACGTTCCAGGTGGCCTTGGGGTTGGTCATGCCGGCGACGGAGCAGTTGCCCTCGCAGGCCGGCCAGCCGTAGTTGGCGCCCGGCTTGATGAGGTTCAGTTCGTCCTTGGAGCTGTTGCCGAACTCCGCCTCCCACAGCCGCCCGCCGCGGTCGAAGGCGAGGCCCTGCGGATTGCGGTGGCCGAGGCTGTAGACGTAGTTCCCGAACGGGTTGCCGGGGGCCGGCTTCCCGTCCGTCGTCATGCGCAGGATCTTGCCGTTGAGGGAGTTCTTGTCCTGCGCGAGGTCGGGCTGCTGGGCCTCGCCGGTGGAGACGTACAGAAGGCCGTCGGGGCCGAAGAGCAGTCGTCCGCCGTTGTGGTAGCGGTTCTTCTTGATGCCCTGGAGCAGGACCTTGTAGTCGCCCAGCGTGCCGCCGTCGTAGGTCATGCGGACGACCCGGTTGCCCTCGGCGGCGGTGTGCATGAAGTAGACGTGGTGGTTGGTCTCCCACTCGGGGTCGACGGCCACCCCGAGCAGTCCGCCCTCGCCGTTGGTGGTGACGGCGTTCGGGACCGTGCCCACCTGGGTCCGGGTGCCGTTCCTGGTCAGCTTCCACACCCGGAAGTCGTCCCGCTCGGTGACCAGCGCGGACTGGCCGTCGGGCAGCCAGGAGGTGCCCCAGGGGATGGTCCAGCCGCTGGACAGGGTGCTCACGGAGGACGGGACCCCGCCGTCGGTGGCGCAGGCCTTGGTGGTGAAGGTGACGGTGTTCCCGGGCGGGGAGACGTTGCCGGCCGCGTCCCGGGCGACGACGTTCAGGCTGTACGGGCTGTCGCAGGCGAGGCCGGTGAGGGTGGTCGACGTGCCGCTGGTGACGGTCTTGTAGACGGTGGTGCCGCTGCGCACGTCGTAGGCGACGACGGCCCGGTCGTCGGTCGAGGCGCCCCAGGTGAGGTCGGCGCTGTTCGACGTGACGTCGTCCGCGTGCAGGGTGCCGGGTGCGGTCGGCGGTGTGCTGTCGGAACTGGGCCTGGTCGTGCAGTCGACGACCGGGCTGGCCGGTGAGGTGTTGCCGGCCGCGTCCCGGGCGATGACCGTGAGGTCGTAGGTGGTGTTGGGGGTGAGCCCGGTGAGCGCCTTGGCGGTGGCGGTGCCGGGGGCCTCGCCGAGCTTGTTGCCGTGCTCGTAGAGGTCGTACGCCGTGACGCCGGTGTCGTCCGTGGAGGCGCCCCAGGCGAGGGTGAGCCGGTCCTCGCCGATGTCCGGGCAGGAGGGCGCGCCGGGCCGGGTGGGGGCCTGGGTGTCGGCCGGGGTGCCGAGGCTGACGCGGTCCAGGTTCGGGCCGCCGTTGTCGGTGGTGGCCGTGGCGCGGAGCGTGTTGGTGCCCGCCTTCAGGGTGACGTTCACGGCCTTGGTGGCCCAGGTGTTCCAGTCGGCGGTGGCCGGGAAGGAGACGGCGGACGCGGCGACGGCGCCGTTGACGGAAAGGTCCATCGGGCGGTCGGTGGCGGTGCCGTTGGCGTACCGGAGGGTGACCGGCACGGTGCCGGCGGAGGCCGCGTCGACCGTGAACTCCACGGAGGAGCCCTTGACGTTGGTGTAGTCGACGAAGCCGCTGCCCGTGTACCCGGTGTGGTTCGTGGCCACGGTGCCCTGGGTGATGCGGGCGTCCTCGGCCTGGTAGTCGGTGGCCGCGCTCGCGGTGCCCTGGCTCAGCGCGACGAGCGGCACGGCCAGGGCCAGAGAGACGGCGCAGGCGAGAGTTCTGTCGCGTTTCATGATCGTCCCCTCGACCGGCTGTCGACCGGGTTCACACGGATGAGCCGTGTTTCGCCCGGCCGCAGCGTCGCGCTGTACGTATCGGCGATCACGCCCTTGTGGGAGCCGGACCAGAGGTCCGTGACGTCACCGGAGCCGGTGAAGCCCACCTTCGACCAGTTCACGGAGACCGTCGCGTTGCCGGACGTACCGGTGTTGAACAGCGCGACCACGTACGCGCCGCTGTTCTCGCGTTTGCTCCAGACCTGCTGGACACCACTGTTCACCACCCGCTTCGCGGCCACCCCGTCCTGGTCGACGCCGATCAGCCGGTCGTTGGTGAGCATCGCCTTGTCGACCGGGTCGAGACGGGTGAGGTCCGTGCCGAGCAGCAGCGGTGCCGCCGCCATCGCCCACAGTGTGAAGTGCGAACGGCGCTGGTCGGCGGTGAGACCCACCTGGTCGCCGTTGCCGATCTCCAGCGAGTCCAGGTCGTTCCAGCCGCCCGGCCCGGCGTACGGCTGCCAGGCCGCGGCCGAGTCGAAGCGCGCCGAGACGTGCGACCAGTCGGTGAGCGGATAGCCGCTGCCGTGGTCCCCGGGCCCGCAGTAGCACTCCACGTCGCCCTGGGTGCGCCAGCTGTTGGCGAGCTGCCGCCAGGTGGTGGCGTGGTCGATCGGGAGGTTGTTGGACAGCGCGAAGGTGATGGGCCGGCCGGTGGCGCGCAGCGCCTTGTCCCAGGCCTGGACGTCGGGGACGTCCTGGCTGCCCACGCCGTCGATCTTCAGGTGGTCGACCCCCCAGGAGGCGAACTGCCGGGCCCAGGAGTCGACGAACTCCTGCGCGCCCGGCTTGGAGTAGTCGATGTAGTACATGTTCTTGCAGTTGTAGTTCTTCTCGGTCTTCGAGGTGTCCGCGATGTCCTTCGCGTGGTACGGCGTCCCCTCGATCGGCGTGTTCTTCAGGACCGCGTTCCTGGCGATGCCCGGGGTGACGTAGAAGCCGAACTTCAGGCCCCTGGCGTGGACGTAGTCGGCGAGGGCCTTGATGCCGGACGGGAACTTCGCCGTGTCGACGGCCCAGCGGCCGTAGGAGTCGACGGTGAAGCCGTTGTCGTCGCACTTCTGCCAGAAGTCGTCCAGGTTGACCTGGACGAAGCCGTGGTCCCTCAGACCGGTCGCGACCAGTGCGTCGGCCTGTGCCTTGATCTTCGCCTCGGTCGGCTGCCGCCGCACGAAGCTCCAGCTGCTCCAGCCCATGGCGGGGCGCAGGGCCTGCCCGTTGTCCGAGCGGGTGCGCACGGCGGTCGCCGGGGTGGCGTACGAGGTGCCGACCCAGGCCTCGTCGATCCGCAGCCGCTGGTAGCGGGTGGTGTCGGTGGCGGCGGCCCAGGTGGAGTCGACCTCCAGACGGACGTACCGGGCGGTGGCGGCGGTCAGGTCGATGCCCTGGATGCCGCGGGCGCTGGGCAGTTGCCCCGTCTTCACGGCACTCCCCCAGTGTGTGCCGTCGTCGCTGAGGAAGACCTTGTACGCCTTGATCCGGGCCGACTGCTCGGTGTCGGAGCGGGCGTAGGCGACGGAGTCCTCGCGCTGGTTGAGCCCGAGGTACCGCACCTTCTTCGCCGAGCCGAGGTCGAAGGTGAGGGTGACGGGCAGGGTCTTGCCGTTGTCCCAGTAGGTGAGGTGGTCGCCGTCGCCGGCGGCGGAGCCGGGGTGGCCGCTCGCCGAGGCGCTCGCGGTCACGGTGACGCCGGACAGGATGCCCTGCCGGCCGGCCGTGGTCACCTTGAAGACGGTGTCGTACGGGTCCCAGGCGCCGAGCCCGGTGAGCGTGAGCACACCGCCGGACTGCGACCAGGAGACGACCTTGCCGGTACGGAGGTCGGTCACGGACGCGACGCGGTAGCCGTTGTCGCGGATGCGCAGGGTGCTGGTACTGGGCGGGGTCAGGACGTGGACGTACTGCCGGCCGGGGTCGTCCTTGGCGACGGTGGTCACGCCGTGGGCGCCGTCGTTCCAGAAGCCGGGCTTGAGGCCGCCGTACATGTAGCCGCCGCCCTCGGTGCCGTGCAGGGACTCCCAGATCGGGGCGAGGTAGCTGTCCGTGAAGGTGTTGAAGGCCGCCTGGTTGGCCGGGAACTTGCCGTTGACCTGGGCGGTCTCGGCCATCAGGGCCTTCACCGAGGAGCCGGCGTTGGTGATCAGCCGGCCGAGGGTGAGCCCCCGGTCGACCGCGGGATCGGATCCGTCGTACCACCAGGCGCCGGTCGACGGCAGTTTGAAGTCCGCCTCGGTCAGGCGCGGCTGGGCGGTGTACACGGCCTGCGGATAGTCGTACGCGGGCGTCATCCCCGTCTTCTGCTCGTTGCTGATCATGTCCATGATCGGCGTGTCCTCGTTGTTGTTGCTGAGCGTGTAGGCGGGGCGCTTCTCGCGGATCTGCTCGTAGAGGTGGTGGCTCTCCCAGTAGGCGTTGTCGTTGTCGATCCAGAAGCCGCCGAGGTCGGGGTAGCGGTCCATGACCTCGAAGAAGTTGTCGTAGGAGAACCGGCCGAAGCCGTCGCGCGTGGTCAGGTCCACGTCCTCGCCCTTGTAGGCGGAGTACGCGGCGGAGTCGAGCCATTCGTGGCCGCCCTCGGCGTGCCACTGGGGGTCGTCGGTCATGTAGAGGATGACCTTCATGCCCTTCGCCTTGGCGGCGCCGATCAGTTCACCGAGGAAGTCCCGCTGGGTGGAGCAGGAGCCGGGGATCCTGGACGGCCAGGGGCGGGCGTAGCCCAGCCGGCTGTGGAACGTCGCCAGGACGAGGTACTGCGTGTGCAGTTTCCGGGCCTCGTTCACCCAGTAGTCCGGCGTCCAGCCGCCGTTGGTCACGTCCTTCTCCCAGGCGGTGCAGCTGGTGTGGGCGGGCGCGGTGCGCAGGCCCCAGTGCAGGAAGAGGCCACCGACGGAGCCGCGGAGGAAGGCCTGGCGGGAGTCGTCCGCCGCTCGCGGGCGCACCGGCGTGGCGCAGTCCTGGCGGGAGCCGCTCGCCGAGATCCGCAGGGCGCCGCCGGAGGTGGTGCGGCTGTCGGTCAGGCAGTAGCCGGTGACGTTCTGGAAGCCGATGTCGTGCGGGGAGCCGTCGCCCTTCTGGGCGGTGAACCGGGTGAAGCGCAGGCCGCTCGCCGCGTGGGCGATGACGGCGGGGCGGCCGTCGTCGGCGGCGAAGCGCACCCTGCTGTCGGTGAACCGCACGTCGTCGGCGTTGTGCAGGTACCAGCCGTAGGCCGGCCGGGTCCCGATGCTCTTCGGGTTGTAGTCGGTGGGGTTGTTGTCGGGCACACCGGTGGACAGGGTGCCGTTGCCGCCGGGCACGGTGATGTCGACGTCGTTGAACCGCACCCCGCTGATCCGGTGGCCGCTCTCGCCCCACAGGGTCGGGCTGAAGGACGGGCTGTCGCCGGTGGCCGTGATGTGGTCGTAGGTGATGTCGCTGATCGAACCGACACCGGGACTGTTCCCGCACCGTTTCCGGGTGCCGATCTTCTGCATGATCGGCGAGTGGACGTCCGTCATGGTGATGTCGCGGTAGTGGACGTCGGAGATCTTCGCGCCGTCCATGGAGACCATGCCGAGCCCGGACTTGTCGGCGCCCTCGATGCGGATCTTCTCGAACTGGTAGTCGGAGAAGTCGCCGCAGGTCTCGGAGCCGAACATCAGGGCGTTGCAGCAGCGCGCGGACAGGTAGGAGTCGCTGACCCGGACATGGCCGTTGGGGAGCTTGGCGCCGAGGGCGTAGTCGCTCTTGAAGACCAGGGCGTCGTCGTTGGCCTCGATGTGCGCGTTGGTGATCGTGACGTCGGTGGTGGAGATGATGTTCCAGCCGTCGCGGTCGCTCGCGGTGTCGATGGTCAGACGGTCGGAGACGACGTTCTCGCAGCCGTTGATCAGGGCGGCGAAGTGGCCGCCGCGGCGCAGGGTGAGGCCGTCGCCGAGCCGCAGTCCGTCGCAGCGGGTCAGGGACAGGATCTTGTCGGCCTCACCCGGCTTGGGGTTGCCGGTGATCAGGTTGCCGGCGCCGTCGATGACCCCGTCGCCGGTGAAGCCGATGTTCGTCAGCCGGTCGCCGTAGATCATCGCGTTGTGGAAGTGGCTGTGGCCGTAGTCCTGGTACGCGTCGTTCGCGTTGGGTTCGGGTGCGTCGTAGGTGTCGGCCGAAGAGCCCTGGAGGGTGGCGCCCTTGTCGAGCTGGAGCGTCACGTTGCTCTTCATGTGGATGGTGTTCTTGGACTTGTAGGTGCCGGGCGGGAAGCGGACGGTGCCGCCGCCGGCCGCGTTGGCGGCCGTGATGGCCTTGTCGACGGCGGGGGTGTCGTTGGTGGAACCGTCGCCCTTGGCGCCGTAGTCGCGCACGTTGTGGACGGCGGCGGTCTGCCGCTGCGGGGCCGCGAGGGCCGACGGGTGGGCGAGTCCGAGGACGACGGCGAGGACGCAGAGCACGACGGCCGCCGCCGGCCTTCTGCGCGCGCCCTGGAGGCGCACCTGACGATGGGGCGAGTCCATGACGCTCCCTCAGACCAGTTGGTAACCGCGGAGGTTGGTGAGCAGCAGATAGGTGTCCTGGAGCGAGCCGGAGGTGTCGCCGAGGGAGCGGTAGATGCCCCACTTGGGGCGGACCCGGTCGGCCAGGAAGGTGTCCCCGGTCTTCGACTTGTCGAGGACCGTGGTGGAACCGCTCTTGAGGATCCAGCGGACGGAACCGGCCGAGCCGTTGCCGATCTTGATCTGGAAGTCCACGTCGGTCCACTTGTCGTGCAGCGGCTCCAGGTCCGCGCGGCCGACGAGCACGTCGCCCTCAACGATCTTCAGCTCGATGGTCTGCTTGCCGTCCACCCGGCGCAGGGACTGCACGACGATCGGCGAGGAACCGGCGCCGGGCTGTTTCATCTGCATGATGTGCGTGAAGGTGGTGGTCGCCTTCAGGCTGCTGGGGATGTACATCGAGTAGGTGATCCGCCAGGTCTGGCCCTCGGTCCACTTCAGGTAGCTGCTGCCGCTGGTGCGCAGCCCGGTGACCTCCTGCCGCTGGCGGTCGTCGGATGTGTCCCGGTCGACCTTGTGCATGGTGAAGCGCCAGTTGTCGCCCGTGGCGTAGATGTGCGGGTGGCCGGCGGGGTGGGAGTCGGCGCGGTCGTCCTCGATGGTCTCGAAGGCGCCGAGCCCGTCGGAGCGCGCCGACGGTGACCACTTCAGCTGCCAGGACGCCGCGTGGGCGCCGGTCGAGGGAACGATCGCCGCCGCGGCGCCGCCGAGCGCGGCTCCGAGAACCGCTCTTCTGGACGTGCTCATGACACTCCTTCGTCTCGCAGTTGTTCGTTCATGATCAGAAAGGCCCCGAGGCCGTGGAAGTCGTTGGTGGCCCGGGTCCGGCCGACGTAGTACGCGTAGTCGCCGACGTTCGTGCCGACGGAGACGCCGGCGAGCTCGGTACGGCCGTCCGCGCCCACCGAGAGCCGGGCGAGCACGCCCCGGTAGGCACGCCGGGCGACAGCCGTGTACCGCGGGTCGAGGTAGCCCTGCCGGACCCCGCGGGCGAGGGCGTAGGCGAACATGCTGGAGCAGGACGTCTCGGTCCAGTTGCCGGACCGGTCACCCCGGTCCATCACCTGGAACCAGCGGCCGGTCGCCGGGTCCTGGTACGCCTCCAGTCCACCGGCCAGCTTCCGGAGGATGCCCAGGAGTTCCGGCCGGCGTGGCTGGTCCGCGGGGATCGCGTCCAGGACGTCGACGAGCGCCATCGCGTACCAGCCGACGGCACGGCACCAGTGCTCGGGGGCGAGCCCGGTGCGGGGGTCGGCCCAGCTCGCCGACTTCGACTCGTCGTAGGCGTGCTTCAACAGGCCGTTCGACGCCTGGAGATGGCCGCCGTACACCGCCAACTGCCGGGCCGCCTCGTCGTTCGCGTAGCCGCTGTCGCCGAACTCCTCGCCGTACTCGACCAGGAAGGGGTTCACCATGTAGACGCCGTCGGCCCAGAGTTGATGGGCGCGGCTGCTGGTGTCGGCGTGCCAGAAGCCGCCGTCGGCGGTGCGCGGGTAGCTGTTCAGACGGTCACGGATCTTCCGCGCGGCCTTGCGGTAGCGGTCCTGGCCCGTCTCGTGGTGCAGGATCACCAGCAGCCGGCCCGCCTGCATGCTGTCGAGGCTGTTGAACGACTGGCCGATCGTGCCGTCGTCGCGCACGAACCGGTCGACGTAGGCCTCGATGTACGACAGGTAGCGGGGGTCGTGGGTGCGCCGGTACACGAGGTACTGGCCGTAGAGGTACAGGCCCACCGGGTACGACCAGCCGCCGATGGTGTCCGGGGTGTAGCGCGCCATGGTGGAGTCGACCACGGCCGTGGACCAGTCGGGAGCGGTGACGGGGCGGTGCCCGGCGGTCCAGGCCGTCGCGGCCGGGGCGGGAGCCGCGGTGGCCGGGGGGACGACGGCGGGGAGCGTGGCCAGGGTGGCGGTGGCGAGCGCGGCGGCCGTCAGCGCCGCCCGCAGGCGTCGGCGCCCCATGGCCCTCCTCCTCGCCGTCACCTCCAGCGTGGTCTCCACGATGTGGTAGCCAGGGCTTTGCCAGACCTTTTCATCCGATGTCTGCGTGCCGGAGAGGGCGGATCGATATGGCAGGGAAGGGTTCTCGTTCATGTGGGTGTACCCGGTTTCCTGAGGTGAGGGATCCCAGAAGGGGGACAGCGGCCGTGGTCAGGGGCCTATTCACATGCATGTACCGGGTTCAGCGATACGTCCGGTGGCGCGATACAGAGTCGCGGCACGACGGTCACCGGTCAATGGTCCGGACCGAGAACGTCGGATGCATTTCCGGCCATTCTCCGTCCGGGACACTGACTCGCCGGTCAGTCGCAGCGGATTCCGCGGTCAGGAATGCGCAGCGGGCCGTGATCGTTGACGATGGGAGCACCACCTTGTCGACAACCGAAGGATCAAGAGGCTCGTGAGCAGCAAGGTCCCCCCGATCATCCTCAACAACGGCGTCGAGATGCCCCAGCTGGGCTTCGGCGTCTGGCAGGTGCCGGACGACGAGGCCGAGCGGGCCGTCGCCACGGCGCTGGAGGCCGGGTACCGCAGCATCGACACCGCTGCGATCTACGGCAACGAAGAGGGCACCGGCAAGGCCATCGCCGCCTCCGGCCTGCCCCGCGAGGACATCTTCGTCACCACCAAGCTCTGGAACAGCGACCAAGGTTACGACTCCACGCTCCGCGCGTTCGACACGTCGCTGGAGAAGCTGGGGCTCGACTACGTCGACCTCTACCTGATCCACTGGCCGCTGCCGTCCCGGGGCACGTACATCGACACCTACAAGGCGTTCGAGAAGCTGCACGCCGACGGCCGTGTCCGCGCCATCGGCGTCTCCAACTTCCTGCCCGAGCACCTGCGGCGGCTGATCGCGGAGACCTCGGTCATCCCCGCGGTCAACCAGATCGAGCTGCACCCGCACCTGCAGCAGCGCGAGGCGCGCGAGTTCCACGCGGAGCAGGGCATCGCCACCGAGGCCTGGTCGCCGCTGGGCCAGGGCAAGGGCCTGCTGGAGGTGCCGGCGATCGTCGCCATCGCGCAGAAGCACAACCGCACCCCGGCCCAGGTCGTGCTGCGCTGGCACATCCAGCTCGGCAACGTCGTGATCCCGAAGTCCGTGACGCCGTCCCGGATCAAGGAGAACATCGAGGTGTTCGACTTCAGCCTGGACGACGAGGACCTCGCCGCGATCAGCGCGCTCAACGAGGACCGGCGCCTGGGTCCCGACCCCGCCACCTTCGACATGGGCTGACTCCCCGGTACACCCGCGGCACCGGACACGGCCGTACGTCCCGCGCCTCAGCAGGGCGCACGGCCGTGTGCCGCTCGGCACCCGCGGCGACTCGCCGCTCAGTCGAAGCGCACGTCCGCGTGCACGACCTCGAACTCCTCCAGGCCGACCACGTCCGCGTGCGCCTTGGCCGACGCCGCGTGACGCAGGCCCGCGACGGCCGCGCGCGAGGCGGCCAGGGAGGCGCGGTCGACGAACAGGGAGCCGGTCATGGCCCGGCCCCGTTCCCGGTCGATCAGCAGGGTCGTCTCGGCGAGTCCGGGCAGTGACTCGGACCTCGGCACCACCGTGGCCCGGAAGGTGTCGATGACCAGATCTGCGTCCCGCGGGTCGAACTCCATCCTGGTGACGCGCAGTCCGCCGCCCTGCCGGGGGTGCCTGACCTCATGGAGCACGGCAGCCTCGTAGTTGGCCACCGTCATGGTGCCGGCGAACGGCTCCAGGAGCCCCCTGCGCCGCTCGCGCATCACCTCGTCGCTGTTCCGTCGCGCCTCCTCGGTCTCCCACCAGCTCACCGTGAGGAGTTTGCCGAGTTCCCGGTCCGCGAACACGCCCGCGCCACGGTACCCGGGGCGTTCCTCCAGCAGGTCCCGCCCCTCGCTGTTCACCGACCGGATGGCCGTGTCCAGCAGTGCCGGATCACCGGTCGCGTACACCGCACGGACGAACATGAGCCTCACCTCCGGGGGAAGGGGACCTCCGGCAGCACCGGGCAGACCATGACATATCCGTCTCGTCCAGTCTTACCGCCGATGGAACTCACCGCAATACGCACAGGTTTCAGCCGTTCGCAATCCCAGGGTTGACGGGGCCATGGCGAAGGGGCCACCGTGTACGGCACCCGGTAAGGAAACTTTCCTAACAGAAGGGTCCCCCACATGCGTTTGCGAACCCTCACCCTCGCCGCGGCCTCCGGCACCGCCCTGCTCGCCGCCGGCCTCCTGCCCGCGCACGCCTCCGCCGCCGCCTCGCCCAAGTCCGCGCAGGAGGGCACGGTCAGCGCCGCCGACCTGCTCGCCAAGGTGACGTCCTGTTCGCAGATCTCCAACGGCAAGTACCGGACGGACGAGGAGACGTCGGCCACGGTCCCCGTGTGCGGCAAGAACGGCGCGGTGTTCTGGAAGGCCGACATGGACATCGACTGCGACGGCCAGCGCACCACCAACTGCAACGAGGACCGCGACCCCTGGTACCAGGACGACACCGCCTTCCACCAGTCCGACGGCAAGCCGCTGAAGGCGGAGACCCTGCCGTACGTCGTCGTGCCCAGCACCAGCAGCATCTGGAACTACTCGAACGCCGGCATCAAGGGCGGCGGTGTGGTCGCCGTCATCTACAACAACAAGGTCGAGTACGCCGTCGTCGGCGACACCGGCCCCACGCAGATCATCGGCGAGGCGTCGTACGCCACCGCCAAGGCGCTCGGCATCGACCCGGACCCGGCCACCGGCGGCGTCGACTCGGGCGTGACCTACATCCTGTTCAAGAACTCCAAGGTCTCCCCCATCGAGAGCCACAGCGCGGCGGTCTCCCTCGGGGACCAGCTGGCCAAGCAGTTCATCGCCAACAACTGAAGTCAGCCGTCGGTCAGTTGGGCTGGCCGAGCGGGCGGATGACGACGGTGTTGACATCGACCCCGGCCGGCTGCCGGATCGCCCACACGACCGAGTCGGCGATCTGGCCGGCGGTGAGGAGGTGCCCCGGGGGCAGGCTGCCGTAGCCGTCCCAGAAGGGGGTCTCCACCCGGCCGGGGGCGACCAGCGTGACACCGATGCCGAACTCCGTGACCTGGCGCCGGATGTTCTCGGCGAGACCGGTCACCGCCCACTTGGTGGCACCGTAGAGGTTGCCAGGAGTGTTCACGAACCCGGCCACGCTGCCGACGAGGACGATCCGGCCGCGGGTCTCCTTCAGCGCGTCGACGGAGGCGCGGACGAGCAGTGCGGGACCGAGGACGTTGGTGAGGACCATCTCGGTCCAGCCGGACGGGTCGCCCTCCGCCACGGTGTCATGGGTGGCGAAGCCGGCGTTGGCGACGACGGTGTCCAGCCGGCCGTACGCCTTGAGCGTGCGGTCGACCGCGTGCTGTACGTCGTCGTACGCCGACGCGTCACCGGCGACCGTCAGCAGTCCCTCGGGATGTCCCAGGCTCTCGGCGAAATCCCGCAGCCGCCGCTCGCCGCGCCCGGTGACGGTGACCCGGTGTCCGGCGTCCAGCAGTTGCCGCGCCACAGCGGCGCCGATACCGCTGCCCCCGCCCGTGATGAGCGCGACCGGAGCGTCGTTCATGAGGTCCCCCTGCGTTGTGTGTGTCTCGCGGTGTCGAAGACGCCCGGAGTCCATCACTTGGAGACCACTCGAAGTCAAGCCCCGTCGGAAGGTCCTATCCCCGGCGGACCGCCGTGTGCACGGTGTACGCGCCCAGTACGAACACGTCCGGCCGTACGTGCACGCTCGCCGGGTCGGACGGGTCGAGCAGCCGGTCCAGGGTGGCGCGGTCGTCGGTGTCCAGCGCGTCGCCGAGGCCCTCGCGCAGCCGGGACAGGTGCGCGGCGACGTAGGCGCGACCCCGGTCGGTGACGGGGGCCGGCAGGTCGAGCAGGAAGGTACGGGTACGGGCGTGCTTCAGGCCGGCGGCGGTCAGCAGGGCGGCCCAGTCCTCGGTCTCGGCGACGGAGCCCGGCAGGTCGGCGCGCATCCGGCCGAACCACTCCTCCTCCAGGGCGTCCAGCCGTGCCTGCAGTCCGGGGCGGCCGATGCCGATGTCCCGGGGCAGGAAGCGGGAGGGCAGACCGCCTTCCTGGAGGGCCAGGGTGCCGCCGGGGGCGAGCCGCTCGGCGAACGCGGCGAGCGCCGCCCGCTGGTCACCGAGGTGGTGCAGACTGCGACTGGCCCACAGCAGATCGGCCGGGTACTCCAACTGGTCCAGCACGTCGGGCAGTTCACCGACGAGGGTGTCGAAACGGTCGGCCACGCCCTGGCGGACGGCCCGGGCGCGGGCGCGCTCCAGCAGGGGCGCGGTGGCGTCGACGGCGACGACCCGGGCCCCGGGGAAGGCCTCGGCGAACAGGCAGGAGACCACTCCGGGCCCGCTGCCCGCGTCCACGATCAGCCCCGGCTCGGTCACCTCCCGCGCGAGCCACGCCATGGCCCGCTCGTACACCGGGGTGAACAGCTCCGCCTGCGACTCCAGCAGGGGGCCCATCTCGCTCCAGTCGATGTCCGTGCCGTGCCCGTGCCCGTGTCCGTGGCCCTGCCGGTGCCCGGTGTCGTGGTGGTGGTCGTGCGCCATGGTGGTCAGCCTCTCTTCCGGATGCGGTCAGGGTGCGACGGCACGCCGGACGGAGGCCAGCGGTGTTGCCGATGCGGCAAAAACGGGCTGCGTCCCAGCAACGTCAGCGGCGACGATGGGCGCATGGACGACAACCAGGTGGAGCGCTTCGTCGAAGACGGGTTCGTGAGGATCGGGGGAGCCGTCCCGCCACGGGTGGCCGAGGACTGCGCCCGGCTGCTGTGGCGGGAGACGGGCTACGACCCGGAGGACCGCGCCACCTGGAAGGACCCGGTGGTGTGGGTGGGCGGCATGGCCCAGGGCCCGTTCGCGGCGGCGGCCAACTCCCCGGTGCTGCACGACGCGTTCGACGCCCTGGTGGGCGCGGGACGCTGGGAGCCGCGCTACTCGCTGGGCACCTTCCCGCTGCGCTTCCCGCACGCCGACGAGCCGGACGACGCAGGATGGCACATCGAAGGCGGCTATCTCCCCGAGGGCCAGGCGCAGTATCACACCAACCTGCGCTCCCGGGACCGCGCGCTGCTGATGCTGTTCCTGTTCAGCGAGGTCACGCAGGCCGACGCCCCGACCCGCATCCGGGTCGGCTCGCACCTGGACGTGCCCGCGGTGCTCCGGCCGTACGGCGAGGCGGGGGCGTCCTTCCTGGAGCTGGGTCCCCAGGTGGCGGCGGCCTCCGCCCACCGCGCCCTCGCCCACGCCACGGGCCGCCCCGGTGACGTCTACCTCTGTCACCCGTTCCTGGTGCACGCGGCCCAGCCGCACCACGGCACCCGGCCCCGCTTCCTGGCGCAGCCCCCGCTGCATCCGGCCGTGCCGTACGAGCTGGAGCGGCCGGACGGGGCGTACTCACCGGTGGAGCGCGCGATCCGCCGGGGCCTGACCGGTGCGGTGTGAACCGCTGCGGTCCGGCCCCGGCGGACGTTCACCCCGCTACGGCAGCGGCGGGTAGGCGTTCTGCATCAGCTGCTGGAACTGGGCGGAGAACCAGTGCCCGGCCAGCGGCGAGTTCGGCAGCGCGCCCGTGGGGTTGTTGCCGTTGCGGGCGTTGCCGCCGTACGTCGGGTCGCACATCCGGTCGAAGCCCTTGCCCTCGTCGTTGGAGATGGCGGAGCTGGCTCCGTCCGACTCCCCCGGGGGCTTGACCCACACGTAGGCGTCGATCCCGGCCGCCGGGGCCGCGGTCGGCCGTTCACCGAGACCGGCGCCGTTCTGGTTGCACCAGTTGCCGGCGTGGATGCGCCGGTCGACGCGGCTGC
Organism: Streptomyces sp. NPDC052721; assembly: GCF_040678315.1. Lineage (NCBI taxonomy): Bacteria > Bacillati > Actinomycetota > Actinomycetes > Kitasatosporales > Streptomycetaceae > Streptomyces > Streptomyces sp. NPDC052721. The sequence continues at coordinate 29,968 of NZ_JBFATL010000037.1, forward strand.
CGTTGACGTAGTCGTCGACGGAGGTCAGCGGGCCGGACCTGGTGGGCCGGGCGGAGCCGCCCCAGCCGTTGCGGGAGGTGTCGATCAGCATGCCGAGGTTGCTGTTGAACCCGGCCGTGACGAGCTTGTCGCGCAGTGCCTGGGCGAAGGACTGCTCGTCCACGTACTGGTTCCAGTCGACCCACTTCGACTGGCGCACGGTCTGCCCGTTGACGCTGTCGGTGACCTTGAAGTACGGCTCCTTGGTGGCGCCGTAGTTGGCGGTGTTGACGATGAAGCCCGTCACGTCGTTCACGCTCGCGCCGTTGGTGGTGGCCACCTTGTAGAACTCCTGGACGGTGGGCCCGAGGTTGGAGTCCCAGCCGAGCCAGGCGTGGTGGCCGGCGTCGATGTAGTTGTAGACGTTCGGGATGGCGCCCAGCTTGTCGAGGGCGTAGCTGACGCCCTTCTCGTAGTTGCCGTTGGCCTTCATGGTCGCGCAGGCGTCGGTGCTGCCGGCGGTGCCGCCCGCGTTGGTGACCAGGTTGGGCAGGGAGTCGGGTTCGATGACGGCGGCGATGCGCAGGCCCGCGTACTTGGGGTCGGAGAGGATGGACGCGATCGGGTCGATGTACTGCGCCTTGTACTTGTCGATGTCGTTCGGCCCCAGTTCGCCGTTGGAGGCGAGGGCGGAGCAGTCGCGGCCGGGAAGGTCGTAGATGACCAGCTGGACGACGAGTTCGCCCGAGCCCTTCTGCCTCAGTGCCTCGTCCAGGTGGGCGCGCAGGCCCATCCCGCCGTTCACGCCGTTGATGGTGGCGATCCGGTCGAGCCACACCGCGGTGGACTGGTTGGCGATGCGGCTGCCGCCCGGTTCGGCGGCGGCCTTGGCCGACCACTCCGGGTTCACGTAGCCCTTGGCTCCGCTGTAGGGGTTGTCGGCGCGGCTGCCGGTGCCGCCCCCGCCGCCTCCGCCACCGGTGCCGCCACCGGTGTCGCCGCCGCCGCTGCCGCCGCTGCCGTCGTCCACGTTGCAGGTGACGCCGTCGAGCGTGAACGTGGCGGGGACGGAGTTGCTGCCGCTGAAGGTGCCGTTGAAGCCGAAGCTGACCGTGCCGCCGGTCGCGAGCGCGCCGTTGTAGCTCTCGTTGGCCGCGGTGACCGCGGTGCCGCTCTGGCTGACCTTGGCGTTCCAGCCGCTCGTGACCTTCTGGGTGCCGCCGTACGACCACTTCAGTGACCAACTCGATTTGGCGGCACCGTTGTTGGTGATGGTCACGGCGGCGGTGAAGCCGGTGTCCCACTGGCTCTGGATCTTGTAGTCGACGGCACAGGGCACGGCGGCGACGGCGGCGCCCGAGCCGCCGGGCAGGGCCGCGAACGCCGTTCCGGAGGCTCCGGCGAGAAGCCCCAGGGCGACCAGCAGTGTTGTCTTGGTACGACTCATGAGTGCGGGTTCCTTCGGTGTTCCGTGGGATCTACGGGTGGAGGGCGCGTAGATGGTCACGCAGCCCGGTGCCGTACGCGGTGGGAGTGCCGTCGTAGGCGGAGATCAGGGACGGCCCAAAGGAGCAGTCCCAGGTGTTCCAGGTCCAGCCGAGGTAGGACAGGTCGTGGTCGTCGAACCACTTCATGACCTGGTCGGTGAACCCGTGCGCGCAGCTGTTCTCGCCGATCTCCCCGGCCACCAGGGGCACGTGGGCGGCGACCGGGGCGAGGGTGGAGTTCCAGCAGGTCTCGCTCGCGCAGGAGTTGAAGTTGTAGACGTGGTACGCGGCGGCGAGATTGCCGGCCGGGTCGGAGGGCTTGTACGCGTTCCACCGGCTGAGGTCGTTCGAGTACGCCAGGCCGCCGGCCATGATGACGTTCCTGGCGCCGGTGGCCCGGACGCTGTCCACGAGGTCCTGCATGCCGGCGACCTCGTAGGAGATCCCGGGGCAGGTGCCCCCGTCCCGCCAGCACTTCCAGGCGTCCGTGGCGCTGGAGGCCGCCCGGTCCGGATACGGCTCGTTGAAGAGGTCGAACACGGCCGCCTCGTCGTCCTTGAAGGTGCTCGCCACCGACGACCAGAACGACGGCGAGTACCGCAGGTCGGGCATCGGCTTCTGGCAGGTGGCGTGCACGTCGGAGCAGCCGGCCGAGTTCCCGGTGTACTGGCCGTGGGACCAGTGCAGTTCGAGGACCGGGGTCATGCCGTGCGCCTCGACGCGGGCCACCAGCTCCTTGACGGCGGAGATGTAGTGGGCGCCGCCGTACTCGGGCTTGATGTCGGGCAGGCCCAGCCAGCACTCCTCGTTGAGCGGGATGCGGACCGCGTTGGCCTTCCAGTCGGCGATCGCCTTGATCGCCGCGTCGTCCACCGGTCCGTCCCAGATGCCGTAGCCCTGCACGCACATGAACTCGCCGCCGGACCGGTTGACGCCGAGCAGGCGGCGGGTGGTGCCGTCGGCGTCCACGAGTTTGTTGCCGGAGACCCGCAGCGCGGGCGGGGTACCGCCGGACGGCGGCGGGGTGGTCGGCTCCGGGTCGACGTCGCAGGTCGTGCCGTTGAGCTTGAACACGGCCGGCGCGGGGTTGCTCCCCGACCAGGAGGCGAGGAAGCCGGCGCTGACGCTCGCACCGGTGCCGAGCGCGCCGTTCCAGCCCTCGCCCGCCGCGGTCACGGTGGTGCCGGACTGGGACCACTTGGCGTTCCAGCCCTGGCTGACCTTCTGCCCGCCGGCGAAGTCGAAGGTGAGCTGCCAACCGCTCAGCGCGGACCGGTTGTTGGTGACCTTCACCGAGCCCTGGAAGCCGCTGTCCCACTGGCTGGTGACGGCGTACTCCACCGTGCAGGCGGGCGTGGCTCCCTGGGCCGACACCGCCGGCACGACCACGCTCCCGACGAGCGCGACCGCACCGGCGGCGGCTAAAAGTACGGAACGCGGGGGGTGTCGCATGAGCGACTCCTTGCAGCTTGGCGCGCCGTTACGGACGCGTCGACTGAACGGAACCGCTCCCACTGGTGCGAGTGAAGGTAGCGCCAAGTGGCGGGTCTGCCCAGGGGAGCCGCCTGACTTTTCCTCAACGGGATCCGTCGAATCTTTTCGACTCTTCAAGCACCTTGACCGCTCCGGGACCCATCCCCACTATGGGAGCGCTCCCACTGGTTCAAGCCTTGACTTCTCCCGAGCCGCACGCCCGCAAGGAGGAACCAGCACATGGATCCCGGACGTAAGCGCAGAGCTGTGCGCCGGCTGTGGACCGCGGTCGCCGCCGCGTTCGCCCTGCCCCTGACGATGCTCGCCACCGGCACCCCGGCCGCGCACGCGGCATCCGTACAGTGCAGCGTCGACTACAAGACCAACGACTGGGGTTCCGGCTTCACCGCCGACCTCACGGTCACCAACCGCGGTACCGACGCCATCGACGGCTGGACGCTGACGTACGCCTACTCGGGCAACCAGAAGCTGACCAACGGCTGGAACGGCACCTGGTCCCAGTCGGGCCAGACCGTCACCGTGAAGAACGCCTCGTACAACGGCACCATCGCGGCGGGGGCCGCCGTCTCCACCGGCGCCCAGTTCACCTACAGCGGCACCAACGCCGCCCCCACGTCCTTCGCCGTCAACGGCACCACCTGCGCCGGCGCCCACCAGCCGCCGGTGACCGTGCTGACCAGCCCGAGCGCGGGCGCGGTCTACTCGCAGGGTGAGGCGGTGCCGCTCGCGGCGACCGCGGCGGCGGCCGACAACGCGACCATCGGCAAGGTGGAGTTCTACGACGACACCACGCTGCTGGGCACGGACACGAGCGCGCCGTACTCGCTCTCGGTCTCCAGTTTGACCGTGGGCAGTCATTCTCTGGTGGCGAAGGCGTACGACAGCCTGGGTGCGTCCGCCGCCTCCACCCCGGTCGGCATCACGGTCGCCTCCGGGCCCGCCGTGGTGGTCTCGCCGTCCCAACTCGGCGTGCAGCAAGGGAAGTCGGGCACGTTCTCGGTGAAGCTGTCGACACAGCCGAGCGCGAACGTGACGGTGGGCACGAGCCGCACGAGCGGCAACACCGGCCTGTCCGTGACGGGTGGTTCCTCGCTGACCTTCACCCCGTCGAACTGGAACACCGCGCAGACGGTGACCATCACGGCGGACTCCTCCGGCACCGGCAGCGCGACCTTCACCGCGTCGGCCACCGGCCACACCAAGGCGACGGTCACGGTCACGGAGCTGCCCGCTTCGAAGGCCTACGACGCCCGATTCCTGGACCTGTACGGGAAGATCACCAACCCGGCGAACGGCTACTTCTCCCCCGAGGGCATCCCCTACCACTCGGTGGAGACGCTGATCGTCGAGGCCCCGGACCAGGGCCACGAGACCACGTCGGAGGCGTACAGCTATCTGCTCTGGCTCCAGGCGATGTACGGCAAGGTGACCGGCGACTGGTCGAAGTTCAACGGCGCGTGGGACCTCATGGAGAAGTACATGATCCCCACGCACGCCGACCAGCCGACGAACTCCTCCTACAACGCCTCCAAGCCGGCCACGTACGCGCCCGAGCTGGACACCCCGAACGAGTACCCGGCGAAGCTGGACTCGTCGGTGTCGGTCGGAACGGACCCGATCGCCGGTGAGCTGAAGTCGGCCTACGGCACGGACGACGTCTACGGCATGCACTGGATCCAGGACGTGGACAACGTCTACGGCTACGGCAACGAACCCGGCACGTGCGAAGCCGGTCCGACGGCCACCGGCCCGTCGTACATCAACACCTTCCAGCGCGGCGCGCAGGAGTCCGTCTGGGAGACGGTCCCGCAGCCGACCTGCGACGCCTTCAAGTACGGCGGCAGGAACGGCTACCTGGACCTGTTCACCGGCGACTCCTCCTACGCCAAGCAGTGGAAGTACACCGACGCCCCGGACGCGGACTCCCGCGCCGTGCAGGCCGCGTACTGGGCGGACGTGTGGGCGAAGGCGCAGGGCAAGGGCGGTGACGTGTCCGCGACCGTCGCCAAGGCCGCCAAGATGGGCGACTACCTGCGGTACGCGATGTACGACAAGTACTTCAAGAAGATCGGCAACTGCACGAGCCCGTCCTGCCCGGCCGGCACCGGCAAGGACGCCTCGCACTACCTGCTGTCCTGGTACTACGCCTGGGGCGGCGCCACCGACACGTCCGCCGGCTGGGCCTGGCGGATCGGCTCCAGCCATGTCCACGGCGGCTACCAGAACCCCCTCGCCGCCTACGCGCTCAGCTCGGTCGCCGACCTGAAGCCCAAGTCGGCGACGGGCGCGACGGACTGGGGCAAGTCGCTCCAGCGGCAGCTGGAGTTCTACCAGTGGCTCCAGTCGTCCGAGGGCGCCATCGCGGGCGGCGCGACCAACAGCTGGCAGGGCCGGTACGCCGCCCCGCCGGCCGGCGCGTCCACCTTCTACGGCATGTACTACGACTGGCAGCCCGTCTACCACGACCCGCCGTCCAACCAGTGGTTCGGGTTCCAGGCGTGGTCGATGGAGCGGGTCGCCGAGTACTACCAGCAGACGGGGAACGCCACGGCGAAGGCGATCCTCGACAAGTGGGTCAAGTGGGCACTGTCCAAGACCACGATCAACCCGGACGGCACCTACCGCATCCCCTCCACCCTCCAGTGGTCGGGTCAGCCCGACACCTGGAACGCGTCCAGTCCCGGCTCCAACAGCGGGCTGCACGTCACCGTCGCGGACTACACCGACGACGTCGGCGTGGCCGCCGCCTACGCCAAGACGCTGACGTACTACGCCGCCAAGTCCGGTGACGCCGGCGCCAAGTCCACGGCGAAGGCGCTGCTGGACGGCATGTGGAACAACCACCAGGACAGCCTCGGCGTCGCCGTCCCCGAGACCCGCACCGACTACAGCCGGTTCAACGACAAGGTGTACGTGCCGAGCGGCTGGAGCGGCACCATGCCGAACGGCGACGCGATCAACTCCTCGTCCACGTTCGCCTCGCTGAGGTCCTTCTACAAGAGCGACCCGAACTGGTCGAAGATCGAGGCCTACCTCAAGGGCGGCGCCGCGCCCGTCTTCACGTACCACCGCTTCTGGGCCCAGGCGGACATCGCCCTGGCCATGGGCTCGTACGCGGAGCTCCTGGAATAGACCGGCACGTCTTCCCGGGCGGCCCCCACCCGCACTGGGGGCCGCCCCCGGCGGTGGTTTCGTCCCCGGGATCATGTTCAACCGCTCCGAGAAGAACCTGGTCCACGCCCGCACCGACATCGGCGGCGCCTACCGCTGGCAGGAGCCGACGAAGACCTGGACAACAAGATCACCAACCAGTGAGCCGACGGCTTCCAGGCGGACGTACGACTGACCAACACCGGCACCACAACCTGGAACGGCTGGTCCCCCGGCTGGACCTTCCCGGACGGCCAGAAGATCAAAACGGCACCGTGACGGCGGGCTCCTCGGTCGCCTTCGGCTTCACGGGCAGCTGGTCCGGCACGAACACGAAACCGGCGTCGTTCACCCTGGGCGACCGGACCTGCGCCACCGGCTGACCTCGCGGCACTGGTGCGGCGGCGGTTCCCGTGGTGTCCTGGTGGTGGCGGGAAGGACGCGTTGCAGACGCGGGGAAGCGGCCGGCAGCCGCGCACCGCGCAATCCTGATCCGCGAGAAGCGGGTGACGCCCTTCCCGTCCTGTCGTGCCGGTGCCGCTCCGCCGTGCCCGGTTCATGGTGACGCGGGGCGGGCCGGCGCCGGCTTGCGGAAGGCTCTCAGACTGAAGCGCGGATCGGGGCGCGGGCGGTCCTGGTCGGGGAGTCCGGCCAGGCGGGCGGCGAACTCCTCGGTGCGCGGCTCGCCGGGCGGCAGCAGGGTGAACCAGCCGCGGCGCAGGTCGGCGATGGTGGTGCGGGGGCTGCGGCCCTGTCCGGTGCCGCGGAAGGAGCCGTGTCCGGCGGGTCCGAGTCCGTGCCGGGCGGCGTGGCCGGTGACGGTTCCCGCGGCGTCGGCGGCCCGGCGGCGCGGGCGGGCGGCGAGGACGGTGTCGATGTCGCTGCCGACGTCGTGCGCGGCGGCCTTGTCGACCGTGGTGACGTACACCCCGCCGGGCCGCAGCACACGGGCGCACTCGCCGACGACCGCGCCCACGTCCTCCGGGTCGTCCAGCAGGTGCAGCAGCCAGATGGTGGTGACCGCGTCGAAGGCGCCGTCAGGGAAGGGCAGTCGGCGGCTGTCGGCCCGTACGATCGCGCCGGGCAGCCGGGCCGACGCCCTGCGGACCATGGCGGAGCTGAGGTCCGCGCCGGTCACCCGCAGCCCCGGGCGCGCGGCGGCGAGCCGCCGGGTGACGATCCCCGTGCCGCAGGCGACGTCGAGGAGACGGCCCGGCCCCCCGGGTATCAGACCGAGGACGGCCTGTGCGGCCTCGTGTGCGCGGGCCTCGCCGCCGCGCGAGGTGTCGTAACCGTCGGCTTCCTTGTCGTAGTCGAGCACATCGCTCAGTGTGCTCCGTGACCTGGGGCGATGTCCTCCACCCTGCGGGCGAGGGCGAAGTCCTTCGCGGTGACGGCGCCGCCCGCACTGTGGGTGTGCACGCTGAGGGAAACGGTGTTGTAGCCGAGGGTGAGGTCGGAGTGGTGGTCCAGCTCGTCCTGGATGCCGGCGATGTGGACGACGAGGGCCGCCGCCGCGAAGTGGGAGCCGAGCCGGTAGGAGCGGGTGAGGCGGTCACCGTCCACCGACCAGCCGGGCAGCTCGGCCAGCCGGTCCTCGATCTCCTTCTGCGACAGCGGTTCGACGGCCATGGCCCGGGCTCCCTTCGCTGCGTGCCCCCCGCGGGGCGTGGCGGGTACGGGTTCAGCCTGCCACGCCGGCGAGGGGCTCGGCGCACCGACGCGGCCCGGCACGACCCGCTCGTTCCCCGGCCCCCCTCGACTAGGGTCGGCGGCATGTCTGTCCCCACGTCCGGTCCCACCGCTTCCGCCGACGTCACCGGCAAGGGCGTCGGCCCGCTGTTGCGCGCCTGGCGGGAGCGGCGGCGGATCTCGCAGCTGGACCTGGCGCTGCGCGCGGACTCCTCCGCCCGGCACATCAGCTTCGTGGAGAACGGCCGGTCCCGGCCCAGCGAGGAGATGCTGCTGCGGCTCGCCGAACAGCTCGACGTGCCGGTGCGGGAGCGCAACGCCCTGCTCCTGGCGGCCGGTTACGCGCCGCGCTACCCGCAGACCCCGCTCGACGATCCGGCGCTGGACGCGCTGCGCGACGGCTTGGAGCGGCTCATCCGGGGCTACGAGCCCTACCCCGCGCTGGTGGTCGACGCCGGGTACACGGTCGTCGCCGCGAACCGGGGCATCGCCCTGCTGCTGGAGGGCGTGCCGGAGAAGCTGATGGCCCCGGCGCCGAACGCGATGCGGCTGACCCTGCACCCGGAGGGGCTGGCGCCGCGCATCCGGAATCTGCGGGAGTGGCGCGGACATCTGCTGGCCCAGATGGAGCGGGAGATCGCCCTGCACCGCTCGGAGCGGCTCCGCGCCCTGTACGAGGAGGTGGCGGCCTATCCGGTGCCCGAGGAGCCGTCCGGTGGCGAACCTGCCGAGAAGGTGCCGTACTTCGCGCTGCCGCTGCGCATCGAGCACGCCGGCCGGACCCTGTCGTTCGTGTCCTCGATCTCCACGTTCAACACGCCGATGGACGTCACGGTCGCCGAACTCGCCATCGAGACGTTCCTGCCGGCGGACCCGGCGACCGTCAAGTACCTGCAGGGTCAGGCGGATTGAGGCTCGTTGCACGGGCATGTGTGCGAGACGGCAACACGTGGCAGACTGCTCCCCGCGTGAATCGGTGCGCAGGGGAGGGCGTGGCGGTGAGTGAACGGCGGGCTGCGCCCACCGTGGGCCAGGTGGTGCTGGGCAAACGGTTGCAGGAGCTCCGGGAGGCGGCGGGGCTCAGCCGTGAGGAGGCCGCCCGGGTCCTGCGGGTGGCGTCGGCGACCGTACGGCGGATGGAGATGGCCGAGGTCGCGCTGAAGATCCCCTACGTGCAGGTGCTGGTGACCACCTACGGGGTGCCCGAGGAGGAGGCCGACGCGTTCGTGCGGCTGGCCGAGGAGGCGAACCAGCCGGGCTGGTGGCAGCGGTACCACGACGTGCTGCCGGACTGGTTCAGCCTGTACGTCAGCCTGGAGGGCGCCGCCCGGGTCATCCGCTCCTACGAGCCGCACTTCGTGCCCGGTCTGCTGCAGACCGAGGAGTACGCGCGCGCGGTGCTGGAGGCGGGGACGATCGGGCAGACCTCGCCGGAGGCGGTCGAACGGCATGTGTCGCTGCGCATGGAGCGGCAGCGGCTGCTGGAGCGGGAGGACCCGCCCCACCTGTGGGTGATCATGGACGAGACGGTGTTCAGGCGCCCGGTGAGCATGCGGCCCGAGGTGCTGCGGGACCAGCTGGACCGGCTGCTGGAGTACGCCGGGCGGGACCGGGTCACACTGCAGATCGCCGAGTTCGCGGCGGGCCCGCATCCGGGGACGTACGCGCCGTTCACGCTGTTCCGGTTCGCCGAGCCCGAGCTGCCGGACATGGTGTTCACCGAGTACCTGACCGGCGCCCTCTATCTGGACTCGCGCCAGGAGGTGGCCGCGCACCTGGAGGTGCTGGACCACATGACGGCCCGGGCCGCGTCCGCCCAGCGCACGCTGAGGCTGCTGCGGGAGCACCGCGAGAGCCTCTGAGCCCGGTGTGACCCGTACGGGTCTGCGGGCAGGTGCGTTCCCGGGGCCGCCCCTAGGTTCTGAGTACGGGGTGAACCGAGGGAGCGCACGTGACCGACGAGCGGACACCGCCCAGGAAGCCCGGCACGGCGCTGGAGAAGCTCGCCGCGCCGCGCTCCCCCGTGCGTGCGGTCGGCCTCGGCGAGGAACCTGACGCGGCGAACACCGAGTACGAGGAGCGGTGCGTCATCCCGACCGCCGCCGTCGGCGGGGACGGGCCGTTCGCGCGGGACTCCGGCCGCAGAAGCCTCCCGCTGGTGTCCGCGGAGGACTTCCACCCGCCGCGCGGGCCGCGGACGTCCGACGACGCGAAGGAGGCCTGATGCCCTCGGACGCGGTGCTCTACCAGGCGGCGGCCCTGTGCCTGACCTACCCGGACGACGACCTGATCGCCCGGCTGCCGCTGCTGCGCGAGGCCGCCCCGCAGCTGCGGGCGTTCACCGACCACGCGGCCGTCACCCCGCTGCGGGAACTGGCCGCGCACTACGTGCGGGTCTTCGGCCGAGGGAACCGGCACAGCCTGTACCTGAGCCGGTGGCACGACGGCGACCCCCGGCGGGTCGGGATGTGCCTGGTCCGCTTCCAGGAGGTCTACCACAGGCACGGCCTGGAGTTCAGCGGCGAGGAGCCGCCGGACTTCCTGCCGGCGGTGCTGGAGTGCACCGCGCGGACCGGCGACACCGGCCTGCTGACCGAGTACCGCGACGGCCTGGAGCGGCTGCGTACACGGTTGACCGGCTACGGCACCCCGTACGCCGGCGTGCTGGACGCGGTGTGCGCCGCCCTGCCGACCGCCACGCCGGAGCCGCGGGGCTGAGCGGCCGAGCGCCCGGCACGGCAGCGGTGCCGCGCCCCTCGGCGGGGCGCGGCACCCGGGGCCGTACGGGCCTCAGGCCAGCTCGGCCGTCAGCGTGATCGTCGTACCGGTCAGGGCCTGGCTGACCGGGCAGTTCTTCTTGGCGTCCTCGGCGGCGGACCGGAAGCCGTCCGCGTCCACCCCCGGCACCTCGCCACGCACGGTGAGGTGGATGCCGGTGATGCCCTCGCCGGGCTGGAAGGTGACGTCGGCGTTGGTCTCCAGCCGGGTGGGCGGGGTGCCGGCGCCGGCCAGGGCGTGCGAGAGGGCCATGGAGAAGCAGCTGGAGTGGGCGGCGGCGATCAGTTCCTCGGGGCTGGTCTTGCCGTTCGCGTCCTGGGCGCGCGAGGCCCACGTGACCGGCTGCTGGCCGATGCCGGAGGAGTCGAAGGTGACGATGCCGTTGCCTTCGAGCAGGTTGCCTTCCCAGACGGTGTGCGCGGTGCGCGTGGTTGCCACGGTGGTTCCTTTCGCGAGTGTCGCGGTTCCGGGGTTCCCGGATGTCCCTATCCGATCACATCCGGGCTCATCGCACTCTGAAGACCGGCCCACGGGGCGTGAACGACAGGTGACTTCCCCGCCGGATCACACCGGGCGCCCGTCGCGGATCCGCGGCACCAGGCCGAGCGAGGCGGCGAACTCCCGCACCAGGGAGGACGTGCCGATGCCCGGGGCGCCGCAGACGTGGGTGTACGGCGGTGCGGGCGCAGCCGGATGTCAGGCGGCCCGCTCCTCCGCCACGTCCGGGGTGAGCGGCACGTGGGGCCCGTCCAGCTCGCTCAGCCAGCGGCGGAGCACGCGGTGGATGTGCTCGGCGCCGGTCAGTTCCTCCCCGTCCCCGGCCGGTGCGGACAGCTCGCGCGGGGAGAGCAGGAACGGGTGGGACTGGGCGCCGCCGAGCCCGCCGTGGGAGCCGATCTGTTCCTCGAAGGCGAGGACTTCGCCGTCGGCGGGGTCGTAGGCGGAGTTCACCATGATGTCGGCGGTGTGCGGGAAGGAGTGGGTGCGGCGGACGGCGTCGGCGGCGCCGGGGCCGAAGCGGGCCAGCGGTCCCGGCTCGTCGTCCAGCTCCGCCAGCGGTATCTCGGCACCGTGGGCGCCGAGGACGACGCCGCCGTGCTCCTCGCTGCGCACCAGCAGGAAGCCGATGCCGGGGTGGTTGGCGAGGGTGGTGAGCAGGGCGGGGTGGCGGGCGTCGATCTCCTCCTTGGTCATGCGGTGCGGGACGTCCGGGAAGGAGATGAGGCCGAGGTTGCCGGAGGCCAGCACGATCGGCTCGGAGCGGCGTGAGGGGCGGTGGTGGTCGCCCTTCTCCTCCACCGGCCGGCGCAGGGCGGCGCGGACGGCGGCCCGGGCCTCGGCGCCACTGCGGGTGCCCTGGGCCCGGCGCGGGACGGGCAGTCCGCAGCCGGCCCGGACCAGGTCGCCGAGGGTGAGGCCGTAGCGGGCGCGGAACGTTTCGCCGGGGCTCTGTCCGTGGTCGGAGAGGACGACGATCCGGTAGGGGCGCGGGGCGTGTTCGGCGACCCGTTCGAGGAGGGCGAGGGACCGGTCGAGGCGTCGCAGGACCTTCTCGGCGTCACGGCTGCGCGGGCCGGAGTGGTGGGCGACCTCGTCGTAGGCGACGAGGTCGGCGTAGACGGCGGTGCGGCCGGCGAGCATGTCGCCCATGACCGCGGCGACGACGACGTCCCGTTCGACGACGGTCGCGAAGGCACGGACGAACGGGTAGAGGCCGCCCCGGCCGACGCGCGGGCGCTGTCCCCGCAGACGGGCGCGGGTGGACTGGCCGATCTCGCGGGCCACCTCGGCGACGAACGACAGGGCGGTGCGGACGGCGCCCGCCGGGTCGCAGAAGTAGGCGAAGTACCCGGCGCGGGAACGGTTCGCCGGGCTGCGGCGGCGGGCGGCGATCGACAGGACGAGGGCCTGCTCGCCGGCGCCGCCGCTGAACAGGTTGCCCCGGCTGGCGCCGTCGACGGTGAGCAGCCCGCCGTCACCGGTGTGCAGGATGGCGCGGCGCTGCAGCTCGGCGGCGCTCGTCGGCCGGTTGCAGACCATCACCTCGCCCCGGTCCTTCTCGTACCAGCGGAACGCCGGCACGTCGAAGGTGCTGCCGTGCAGGATGCCGAGCTGACTGGCGCCGGTCTGGCTGGACCAGTCGGTGCGCCAGGGCGTGAGGCGGTGGCTGGACCGGACGCGGCCGACCGCCGGTCGCGGGGTGCCGTCCGCCGGCGGTGTGCGGTCGCCCGCACTCGTCGGCTGTGGGCCGTCGCCGCCGGACAGCCAGCGGCCCACCGTCGGCATCAGCCCCTTGCGGACCGCGTCGACCAGGACGTCGTGGCCGACACCGTCGAGCTGCACACACAGCAGTCCGGGCGCGGGGGGGCAGGGCGGATGGGCCCGGCGGTCGCGGGTGGCGAGGCGGTGCAGGCGGCGCCGGTAGGTCTCGTCGTCGCGCACGGCCAGGGCCGCGCCGGTGGCGGACGCGACGGCGGACATCACGGCGGCCACGATGACGGCGGTCTCGGGCGCGGCCTCACCGCGCCCGGAGGGGTTGATGCGCAGGGCGAGCAGCAGCAGGGAACCGTTGAGGAAGAAGACCAGCAGGCCGAGGACGAGGGCGGGGACGAGCAGCAGCAGGCGGACCAGGAGCGGCCAGACCACGGCCGAGAGGATGCCGAAGGCGCCGGCACCGCAGGCGGCGGCCACGGCGATGCGGGTGGCACTGTCACCGTCGGCGGACTGGAGCTGGAAGTCGGGCAGGAGCGCGGCGAGGACCAGCATGGTGACCGTGGAGACCGCCCATACGGCGACGCTGCGCCCGACCTGACTGGCGATCCGCCGCCACCGCACCCCGCCCACGCCCCGCACACCTCACGTCCCGGCCCTCCCCCACCCTGCGGCCGGGGGGCCTCCTCTCGCTTCACCGGCCCGATCGAGCCCGGCTCCACCTTGTCACACGCGCGGCCGTCCGCCCGGGCGGGTCATCGGGAGCGGAACGGGGACGCGGTCACCGGCCGTCGTAGCCGGCCGTCGGCATCGACAGCCGCCGGTGCACCCGTGCCTTCATCTGCGCGTCGTACGCCGGCTCGGCCCGCCCCACCGTCTCCACGCGCACGCCCCGGCGCGCGCACTCGGCGGTGAACTCCTCCACCGACGACAGGGCCCGGCGCAGGACCCGGAGGCTGGGCGCGACGAACACGTCCACTCCGGGGCGCACCCCGTCCCAGAGCGCGCAGTGGTCGAAACGCAGTCCGCCGACGAGAAGTTCCCGGGCGACCACATAGCCGCGCTCGGCGGCCCAGCGGGCGCACATCGCGTGCTGGCTGCGCGAGTCCACCAGGAAGGGGTCGGCCTCCAGCTCCTCCAGGGGTGTGAGGCTGGCGATGGCGGTGACCCGCACGGTCGTGAGCGCCCCGAAGGCACCCCGCGGCTGTCCCATGGCGTCCCCCTCACCTCCGGGTTTCGCCGCCGACCCTACTCCTGCCCGTAGGCTTCGGGGAGTCGCGCGAAGGAGGCGAAGAGGGTGCCGGTGGAGATCACGTGGTGGGGTCACGCCACCTGTGCGCTGGAGGATGCGAACGTACGCCTGCTGACCGACCCTCTGTTCGCCCGCCGGCTGGCGCATCTGCGACGCCGCCGGGGTGCCGTGCCGCCCGCCGAGGCCCGCCGCGCGGACGTGGCGCTGGTCTCCCACCTGCACGCCGACCATCTGCATCTGCCGTCGCTCGCCTGCCTCGACCCGGGCACGCGCCTGCTCGTGCCCCGGGGCGCACCACGGGCGGTACCCGGTCTGCGCCGGCTGCGACAGCTGCGGATCACCGAGGTCGCCCCCGGGGACGAGGTACGGATCGGCGAGCTGCTGGTGCGTGTGGTGCCGGCGCTGCACGACGGGCGGCGGCTGCCGGTGGGCTCGCACCGCTCGCCCGCGCTGGGCTACGTCATCGAGGGCGAGGCGCGGACGTACTTCGCCGGGGACACCGGGCTGTTCGACGACATGGCCGAGCGGGTGGGGCCGGTGGACGTGGCGCTGCTGCCGGTGGGCGGCTGGGGACCGTATCTGGGGGAGGGACATCTGGACGCGGGGCGCGCGGCGCGGGCGCTCGCCCTGCTGGCGCCGCGGGTGGCGGTGCCGGTGCACTACGGGACGTACTGGCCGATCGGCATGGACGCGGTGCGCCCCCACGAGTTCCACGCGCCGGGCGACGAGTTCGTGCGGCTGGCGGCGGTGGCCGCGCCGCGGGTGGCGGCGCACAAACTGGGGCACGGGGAGAGTGTGCGGCTGGAGGTCGCGCGGTGACGTGGCTGGCCGACGCGTCGCGGGCCGTGACGCCCGAGTCCACGCAGCAGGTGGTGGGCTATCCGTCGCTGTTCCTGCTCGTGCTGATCGGGGCGCTGGTGCCGGTCGTGCCGACGGGCGCGCTGGTGAGTTCGGCGGCGGTGGTGGCGTTCCATCGGACGGCGCCGTTCTCGCTGGCGCTGGTGTTCGTGACGGCGTCGCTGGCCGCGTTCCTCGGGGACGCGGCGCTGTACTGGCTGGGGCGGCGCGGGATGCGGTCGAAGAACGGGTCGCGGTGGCTGGAGGCGATCCGGTCGCGGGCGCCGGAGGAGCGGCTCGCGCAGGCGCGGGGGAAGCTGGCCGAGCACGGGGTGTCGGTGCTGGTGCTGTCCCGGCTGGTGCCGGCCGGGCGGATACCGGTGATGCTGGCCTGCCTGATGGCCGAGTGGCCGCTGAGGCGGTTCGCGCGGGGGAATCTGCCTGCGTGTCTGGCCTGGGCGGCCACGTATCAGGTGATCGGGATCTTGGGGGGTTCGTTGTTCGCCGAGCCGTGGGAGGGCGTGGTGGTGGCGGTGGTGCTGACCGTTCTGATCGGCGCGGCGCCTGGCGTCTGGCGGCGGGTTCGGGCTGCCGGGTGAGTGTGCCCCCGCGGGCCACGCCTCACTCGAGCACGTGGGAACCTCCGACCGGCAGATCCCACAGGTCCTCGCGCTCCAGCCCCGCTTTCTCCCAGGCCGTCCGCACCCTGGTGAGCGGTTCCAGGACCGGTTCCGCCGAGAGGATGAAGGTGGCCCAGTGCATGGGGGCCATGCGGCGGGCGCCGAGGTCGAGGGTGGCCTGGACCGCTTCCTCGGGGTCGCAGTGGACGTCGCTGAGCCACCAGCGGGGGTCGTAGGCGCCGATGGGCATCAAGGCGAGGTCGATGCCGGGGTAGCGGCGGCCGATGCGGGAGAACCAGTGGCCGTAACCGGTGTCGCCGGCGAAGTAGAGGCGCTGTCCGCCGGAGTCGGTGAGGACCCAGCCGCCCCACAGGCTGTGACAGGTGTCGGTGAGGGTGCGCTTGGACCAGTGGTGGGCGGGGACGAAGTCGAAGCGGACCCCGGCGAGTTCGGCGCCCTCCCACCAGTCGAGTTCGGTGACGCGGGTGAACCGGCGGCGGCGGAACCAGCGGCCGAGGCCGGCGGGCGCGAACACCGGGGTGTCGCGCGGGAGTCGGCGCAGGGTGGGGGCGTCCAGGTGGTCGTAGTGGTTGTGGCTGATGACGACGGCGTCGACGCGGGGCAGGCTCTCCCAGGGCACGCCCACCGGGGTGATGCGGGCCGGGGTGCCGAGGATGCGGCGGGACCAGACGGGGTCGGTGAGGACGGTCAGGCCGCCGATGCGGACGATCCAGCTGGCGTGTCCGGCCCAGGTGACGGCGAGGGTGCGGGTGTCGACGCGGGGCAGCGGGGCCGGTGCGTAGGGCAGGCGGGGGACGTCGGCGAGGCCTTCCGGGCCGGGGCGCACGGCGCCTTCGCGGGCGAAGCGGGCCAGGGCCTTCAGGCCGGGCAGCGGGGCGGTGAGCCGGTCGTGGAACGTGCGGGGCCAGACCCGGTGTTCGCCCAGCGGGCGGGGCTCGGCCAGGGGCGGAAAAGGGGGCGCGAGGGGGGCCTGCGTGCCGGGTTCGCCGGCTGTCGCGGTCGTCGTCGTGGCCGGGCCGGGCTCATGCGTCTGCTGCGTCATCGAGGCTCCCATCGCTGAGCGTCGTCGCGGAGATCGTCGAAGGCCGACCTCAAGGAGACCAACGCGCGTTGCACGTGTGGCAGTTCCAACGGTTCGGGTGCCGTGAGGCATTCCGCGCGTTCCTCGTCCGTGGCGCCCAGCAGGGGCCCGGTGGCGAGCCGGACGCGCAGCGCTCCGAGGTCGTCGCCGAAGCGGTGGCCGCCGGGCGCGGGCATGCCGAGCCGTGCGGTGAGGAGGTCCTCCAGTTCCTGTGCGTCGCCGACGCCCCGGGCGGCGAGCGGTTCACGCAGCGGGCCGAGATCGACGTACAGGTGCCGGCCGGCCTGCGGCGGCCGGGCGAGCGCCCCGGCGCCGACGACGGCGGCGTGCGCGGCGGCGGCCACGCGCGCGTGCAACCGTACGGTGGCCTCGCGGCGTTCGATGACCGGCGGGGGTTCGTCCAGGGCGTAGCCGGCGGCCGCGGCGACCGGTGCGGGGAGGCGCGCGCCGAGAGCGGTGAGGATGTCGAGCACGCGCGCGTGGAGGTGCCGTCCGCTGTCGGTGGCCGGGAAGCGGGCGACGGCGGCGGGCCAGCCGGGGGGCAGCAGGGCGCCGGCCAGGTCGGTGACCACGGTGACCTGGTCGGGCCACATCTCGGCGGGGCTGAGCAGGACGGTGTCGTGCGGGGCGTGCAGGGTGTCCCGCCAGGTCTCGTCGCTGACCAGGTGCAGGCCCTCGGCGGTGGCGGCCTCGACGGTCTCGTGCAGCAGTTCGGGCGGGGTGACGGTGGCGGTGGGGTCGTCGGCGACGGACAGCACCAGCAGCCGGGGGTCGCCGCCCTCGGCGCGGACCCGGCGGACGGTCTCCAGCAGGGCGTACGGGTCGGGGACGCCACCGCCCTCGGCCGGTGTCGGCACGTGGAAGGCGGGCCGGCCGAGAATGCGGGCGTACGGGGCCCACCAGGCGGGGCAGGGCCGGGGCACGAGGACGTCCGCGCCGTCGCCGGCGAGCGCGGCGGTCAGGGCCAGCAGCAGGGCGGGGGCGCCGGGCCCGGCGGCCACCTGGTCGGGGACGCAGGGCAGGCCGCGCCGGGTCCAGTAGCCGCAGGCCGCCTCCAGCAGGGCGGGGGCGCCGCCGACGGGATGGGCGTCGGCGCGGCTCGCGGCGGCGGCCAGTACGGCGGACAGTTCCGGGAGCACGGGCAGGCCGTCACCGGGGAGCGGCGGGCCGTAGCGGACGGGGCCGTGGCCTTCTCCGGGGTCCGTCCGCCGCATGTCCGCCTCCGCGCAGTCCGTGGTGCCGTCGTGCCGCCCGCTCCGGGCCGTGCCGTCCTCGTGGGCTGCTGTGCCGTCCGCGTGTGCCGTGTGGGTCTGTGACCTGTGTGGGCCGGTGTCCGTCTCGTGTCGTCCGTGTCGTGCCGTGTCCTGTGGTGTCCCGGGCCGGCTGTGCGGCGGGCGGTTCCGGTGAGGTCCCTCGGCGGTGCCCTCGGGAGGTGTGTACCCGCCGAACGGCCCTCCATGGGCGGTTTTGGGAGTTGCCCGGATCACATCCCCGCGTGTTCGCCTCCCCGGAACCGCCGGTGGCCGAACAGCCGGTAGACGGCGCCCGCGCAGGCGGCGGCGAGGAGGGTGGCACCGGCGGCCAGCGCGGGGACCGAGTCGTTGAAGGTGCCGCCCTGTCCCGCGTCCACGCCGTGCTGCACGCCGGCCGGCGTGCAGGAGTCGGAGCCGTGGGACTCGCGACAGGCACGGCCGTCCGCGCAGGTCGCCTCCCGGGACCCCGCGCACGGTTCGCCGTCATGGCCGCAGGAGCCCGCCCCCGCCCCCGCGCACTCACGCCCGGAACCGTCCTGCCCGGCGGAGTCCTTGCCCGTGCCGTCCCGCCCGGCGGAGTCCTTCCCGGTGCTTTGCCGTCCACCACTGTCCTGGCCGACACCGTCCCGCCCGGCTCCCGTCCCGCCCCCGTCCTGGCCGCCCCCGTCCGCTCCGGTCACCTGGCCGGGCCCCACTTCCCCGGCGCCGACCCCGCCGGCACCGTCCGGGCCGAGACCGTCCTGCCCGACGCCGTCGAGCCCCGCACTCGGCCCGATCCCGACGCCCGGTACCCCGACGCCGTCCAGTGCGGGTACGTCCCCGGCCCCCTCCCGCCCGGCGTTCTGCCGGCCGTCCTGACCGCACGGTTTGTCGTCCACGCAGACCGTGGCCGGCGCCGTGGGGGCCTCGCCGCTCCGGGTGACGGGGTGGCCGCCGGTCAACGGCCTGCCCGGGGCCCCGGAGGGGGACGGACAGGGACCGGCGCCGCCCGGCTTGCCGCCCGTGGTGGTGCGGACGGTGACCCGGCTGAGGCGCGCGGCGCCGTCCGGGAGGACCGGTGAGGTGGCGGCCAGGGTGACCGGCGCCGGCCCCCCCGCGGGGTCGCAGAACGCGGAGGCGGCGAGGCTACCGAAGGCGGGTGCGGCGACGACGGCGGGGCCGGTGCGGGCGCCGGTGCGGGTACTGGAGAGGCGGGCGGCGACGACGGCGGAACCGGTCAAGGTCCCGGAAGCAGGCGCGACGACGGCGGCGGGGCCGGTCAGGATCCTGGAGGCGCGGGCGGCGACGGCGGAACCGGTGAGGGTGCCGGAGGCAGGCGCGACGACGGCGGCGGGGCCGGTGAGGGCGAGCACGGCACCGGCGGCGAGGGCGGCGGACAGGGCGCGGGCGGTGCGGCGCATGGGAGGGGCTCCTCGGCGGACAGCGGACAGCGGACGGTGGGCGGCGGCGGGACGGCCGGGCGTCGGTGCGCGGTGCGGCGTACACCGGCGTACCGGTCGCGCACGGTGTGGCCGTCGTCCAGGGCGTCGGCGTCACCGTGCGGTGCCCCGGTGACGGAGGGGCACGGGGCGTGCCCTCGCTGCCATGACAGCCCGCGTGCCGCCGTACCGCGCGCGGCCGGAGCCCATTCGCGGGACGCGCGGGGCCGGCCGGGTGACGGTCCGGCCGACGGCACGCGCCACGCGCCCCGGAACCCGCCCCCGTACCCGCCCCGCAGGTTTTCCGTCCCCCGCGCAGGTGACTCGGTATCCGCTGGCCGGATCGTCCGCTTCGTACTGCACCGGGAGGTCTCTCCATGAGCACCAAGGTCTCGGACCACATCCTCGAGCGCCTGCGCGCTTGGGGCGTCGAACAGGTCTTCGGCTATCCGGGTGACGGCATCAACGGGCTGCTCGCCGCCTGGGGCCGCGCCGAGGACCAGCCGCGGTTCATCCAGTCCCGGCACGAGGAGATGTCCGCGTTCGAGGCGGTCGGGTACGCCAAGTTCAGCGGCCGGATCGGGGTCTGCGCGGCGACGTCGGGACCGGGCGCCATCCATCTGCTCAACGGCCTGTACGACGCGAAGCTGGACCACGTGCCGGTGCTGGCGATCGTCGGGCAGACCAACCGGACGGCGATGGGCGGTTCGTACCAGCAGGAGGTCGACCTGCACACGCTGTACAAGGACGTCGCCTCGGAGTTCGTCGAGACCGTGACCGTGCCGGAGCAGCTGCCGAACGTGCTGGACCGGGCGATCCGGACGGCGTACGCCCGGCGCTGCCCGACCGCGCTGATCATCCCGGGTGATGTGCAGGAGCTGGACTACTCGCCGCCGACGCACGAGTTCAAGATGGTGCCCTCCAGCCTGGGGATGAGCGACTACACGGCGACCCCGACGGACGAGGCGCTGCGCCGGGCGGCGGACGTGCTGAACGCGGGCGACAAGGTGGCCGTCCTGATCGGGCAGGGGGCCGCGGGCGCGGTCGCGGAGGTCCGGGAGGTCGCCGAGCTGCTCGGCGCGGGGGTGGCGAAGGCGCTGCTCGGCAAGGACGTGCTGAGCGACGAGCTGCCGTACGTCACCGGGCCGATCGGGCTGCTGGGCAGCCGGCCGTCGTACGAGATGATGCGGGACTGCGACACGCTGCTGACGATCGGCTCGTCCTTCCCGTACACGCAGTTCATGCCGGACTTCGGCAAGGCGCGCGGGGTGCAGATCGACATCGACGCGCACATGATCGGCATGCGCTATCCGTACGAGGTGAACCTGGTCGGTGACGCCCAGGCCACGCTGCGGCGGCTGATCCCGCTGCTGAAGGCGGAGGGGCGCGGACGCGAGTGGTACGACACGGTGTGCGCGAACGTGAAGCGCTGGCACGAGACGATGGAGCGGCGGGCCGGGCTGTCGGCCGATCCGATCAACCCGGAGTACGTGGCCCGGGCGCTCGATCCGCTGCTGCCGGACAACGCGATCCTCACCTCGGACTCGGGGTCGGTCGCCAACTGGTACGCGCGGCACATCACGATGCGGCCGGGCATGCGCGGTTCGCTGTCCGGGACGCTGGCGACGATGGGCCCGGGCGTGCCGTACGCGATCGGGGCGAAGTTCGCCCATCCGGACCGGCCCGTGTTCGCGCTGGTCGGGGACGGGGCGATGCAGATGAACGGCCTGGCGGAGATGATCACGGCGGCGAAGTACCGGGACCGCTGGTCGGATCCGCGGCTCGTGGTGGCCGTGTGGAACAACCAGGACCTGAACCAGGTGACGTGGGAGATGCGGGCGATGGAGGGCGCCCCGTCGTTCCTGCCGTCGCAGGCGATCCCGGACGTGCAGTACGCGGCGTTCGCCCGGTCCCTCGGTCTGACCGGGATCCGGGTGGAGAAGCCGGAGGACGTGGAGGCGGGCTGGCGGGCCGCCCTGGACGCGGACGGACCGGCGGTGGTCGAGTTCCTCACCGACCCCGCCGTACCGCCGATCCCGCCGCACGCCAGCTGGGAGCAGATGGAGGCCACGGCCGCGTCGATCCTCAAGGGCGACGCCGACCGGGGTTCGGTGGTCAAGCAGGGACTGAAGGCGAAGGTGCAGGAGTTCCTGCCGGGCCGGCAGAAGCACTAGGCCGAGCGGTGGCCGGGCGGCGCCGATCCCGTGTCGGACGTGCGGTACCGGGTACGCGGTGCGGACCTTCGACCCTCTGGAGGGAGACATGCAGCGAGGCAGTGACCGGCTGAGCGTCCACCGGGACGACGAGATGAAGCACGAACTGAAGGGACTGCTCCGGTCCGGCCATCCCACGCGCGTCGAGGAGTGGCACGACCCGGAGCCGGCCGCGGACGACGATCCGGAGGTGTGGAGCGGACCGGTGGGCGGTCTGGGGTCTCCGGCGTCGCTGGAGCGGACCCGGCTGGAGCTGGCCCGGCACCTGAGCCGGCACACCTTCCCCGCGAAGCCGGGCGAGCTGGCCCGGGCGCTGCGCCGGAACAACGCGCCCGGCGGGCTGATCGACGCGGTGGCCGGGCTGCCGCACGGCGGCCGGTACGAGAACGTGCAGCAGCTGGCCGAGGCCGTGGTGGGCGGCGCATGAGTCAGGACCAGGCGGCCGACATCGCGCGCGGTGCCACGGTCGACGTGGGGGACGCCACCACGCGGTTTCTGCTGTACGGGCTGCTGCCCGGCTGGTTCGTGCCGGGGCTCGCCGACTGGGCGATGCACCGGCGGACCCGGATCGAGGACACGACGGGGACGAAGGAGTCCCTGATCCATTCGTTGATGATGGCCGAGGTGGGCCTGCCCATCGCGCTCACCCTGCGCTACGAGGTCAATCCGCTGCTGCTGTCCGTGCAGCTGGGCGCGGCGGCGGTGCACGAGGCGACGGCGCTGTGGGACGTGCGGACCGCCGTCCGCGGCGACCGTGAGGTCAAGCCCGTCGAGCAGCACATCCACAGCTTTCTGGAGTCGCTGCCGTTCGGCGGGCTGGCCTCGCTGATGTGCCTGCACGCCGATCAGGTGCGGTCGCTGCTGCGCGGGGGGCGCGGGGATCCGGACGCCTGGCGTCTGGTGCCGCGCCGGCGCCCGCTGTCGCCCGGCTATCTGGCGGGCATCGGCCTCGCGATCGGCGTGTGTGTGCTGCTGCCGTACGGCGAGGAGCTGGCGCGCTGCCGGCGGGCTGCCCGGGCGAGGAGGCGCCGGGCCCGGGCGCACCGGGCCACGCTGCGGAGAGTGAAAGGAAGCTGAGGTTCATGCGTATCGCGTTTCTGGTGGCACCCGAGGGCGTCGAGCAGGTCGAGCTGACCGAGCCGTGGCAGGCGGCCTCCGGTGCCGGGCACGAGCCGGTGCTGGTGTCGACCCAGTCCGGGAAGATCCAGGCGTTCAACCATCTGGACAAGGCGGACACGTTCCCCGTGGACGAGGTGGTGGGCGAGGCGTCGGCCGGGTCGTTCGGCGGTCTCGTACTGCCGGGCGGGGTGGCCAACCCGGACTTCCTGCGGATGGACGAGAAGGCCGTCGCGTTCGTGAAGGACTTCTTCGAGCGGGGCCGTCCGGTGGCCGCGATCTGCCACGCGCCGTGGACGCTGGTGGAGGCCGACGTCGTACGCGGCCGGGTGCTGACCTCCTGGCCGAGTCTGCGCACGGACATCCGGAACGCCGGCGGCACGTGGGTGGACGAGCAGGTGAAGATCTGCGACCACGGCTCCAACCAGCTGGTGACCAGCCGCAAGCCGGACGACCTGAAGGCGTTCTGCGACGCGTTCCTGCACGTGTTCGCCGGCGAGGCCGGCTGACGGACGCGGGATGAGAGGGCCGGCCCGTCGGGGGCCGGCCCTTTCGTGTGGGTGCCTCGTCTCGTGTCTCGTGAGGGTGCCGTCCCGCGGATGTTGCTGTGGGCGGCGTCAGGTGCCGGTCGTGCCCGGAGTCGCCGCCTCGCCGCAGCCGCGCTCACGGGCGCCCTCGCGGGTGCGGCCCGCGCTCACCAGGCGGCGGGGGTTGCGGCGCAGGTACTCGCCCTCCAGCTGCGCCATGCGCTCGTTGTGGGCCCGCAGTGCGTCGTTCGAGCCGTACAGGAGAGTGTCGTGGCGCGTGCGGTGGATCGTCTCCAGCTCCTTCATGAGCTGCTGGTCGTCCAGCCGGCTGGGGTCGACTCCGGTCATGGTGGTGCCCCGCTCGTCGTGTTCGTTCATGGGCTTCGGGTACCCGCCCGGCACGCACTGCCCCCGAGCGATTTCCGGGAGGAATCCATGGAGCTCGCGTTCCTGAATCCACTGTACGAACATCCGGGGTCCTGGGCCTCCGCTTACGTGGACCTGTCGCAGCACGACGAGGACATGGAGCACCGGCGGCATCTGACGGCGGAGGCGGTGGCCCGGCAGCTGCGTGAGCAGGGCGCCGACGAGGCCACCTGCGGGGCGGTGTACGACACCGTGGACGCGCTGCGGCACAGCACGGAGCCGTACGGGCGGGCCGTCTTCGCCCGGAACGGCGAGGTGGTGCTCCAGGTGCCGCTGACCCAGGCCCCGCCGCACGGCCTGGTGCACTGGGGCACGCTGCCGCACGTCACACCGCTGCTGGACCTGGCCGGGGAGGATCCGGTGTCGCTGGTGGCGTACATCGACCGCACCGGTGCCGGCTTCGAGCTGCGCAGCGCGGTGCTCCAGGAGGAGGCCGGGCATGTCACGGGCAGCCGGCAGTGGCCGATGCACCGGTCGAAGGCCTCCGACTGGTCCGAGCGGCACTTCCAGCTGAAGGTGGAGAACACCTGGGAGTACAACGCGCGGGAGATCGCCGAGGCGCTCGCGGCCTGCCAGGCCGAGACCGGGGCCGACCTGCTGATCCTGTGCGGCGAGGAGCGTGAGTGCCGGTCGGTGCACGAGCAGCTGCCCCAGCAGTTGCGGGACCGGGCGGTTCAGGCCGCGCACGGCGTCGGCAGCAGGCTGCTGCCGCAGGAGGTGGAGGACATCCGGGCCCGGCACGTCCGGGAGCGGGTCCTGGCCGAGGTGGACCGGTACCGGGCCGCCCGGACGCCCGACGAGGAGCGGCGGGCCGCGGCGATCGAGGGTGTGCCGCAGCTGATCGAGGCGGCGCGCGAGCACCGGCTGGCCGAGCTGCTGATCCGCCCGGACGCGCCGGACACGCACCGCGAGGTGTGGATCGGCGAGGACCCGGACCAGCTGGCGGCCCGCCGCACCGAGCTGAAGAGCATCGGCGAGCAGCACGCCTGGCCGGCCCGCGCCGATGACGCGCTGGTGCGGGCGGCCGTGGTGACGGACGCGCCGGTCGTCTCGCTGACGCCGGTGCTGGAGGAGGCCGGCGACGAGGTCGCGGCGGGCGGCATGGGCGCGCTGCTGCGCTGGAAGTGACGGCCCCGGCGCGGCGGACCGGCCGGGCGGCGCGGTGGGCGGCGTGGTGGGCGGGCCCGGGTCAGCGGGCCCGATCGACCCGCCGTTCGTCCCAGACCGGTTCCGGTGTCTCGCGGACCCGGCCGTCGGAGCCGAAGACCAGGAAGCGGTCGAAGGAGCGGGCGAACCAGCGGTCGTGGGTGACCGCGAGGACCGTGCCCTGGAACGCCTCCAGACCCTCCTGGAGGGCCTCGGCCGACTCCAGGTCGAGGTTGTCGGTGGGCTCGTCCAGGAGCAGAGCGGTGGCACCGGCCAGCTCCAGCAGCAGGATCTGGAAGCGGGCCTGCTGTCCGCCGGAGAGGCGGTCGAAGGTCTGCTCGGCCTGCTGGGTGAGTTCGTAGCGGCGCAGCCGGGACATGGCGGCGCCCCGGTCCTGGGCGTGTTCCTTCCAGAGGATGTCGAGGAGGGTGCGGCCCTGGAGTTCGGGGTGGGCGTGGGTCTGGGCGAAGTGGCCGGGCACGACCCGGGCGCCCAGCTTCCACTCCCCCGTGTGGGCGACGTCCTCGCCGGCGAGGAGCCTGAGGAAGTGCGATTTGCCGGAGCCGTTGGAGCCGAGGACGGCGACCCGTTCGCCGTAGAAGACCTCCAGGTCGAACGGTTTCATCAGCCCGGTCAGCTCAAGTCCCGTGCAGGTGACGGCCCGTACGCCGGTACGGCCGCCCTTCAGCCGCATGGTGATGTCCTGCTCGCGGGGCGGCTCGGGGGGCGGGCCGGCCTCCTCGAACTTGCGCAGGCGGGTCTGGGCGGCCTGGTAGCGGGAGGCCATCTCATGGCTGACGGCGGCGGCCTGGCGGAGCGTGAGGACCAGCTTCTTCAGCTGGGCGTGCTTCTCGTCCCAGCGGCGGTGCAACTCCTCGAAGCGGGCGAAGCGTTCGCGGCGGGCCTGGTGGTAGGTGGCGAAGCCGCCGCCGTGCACCCAGGCGTCGGCGCCGGCCGGGCCCGGTTCGACGGAGACGATCTTCTCGGCGGAGCGTGCCAGGAGTTCGCGGTCGTGGGAGACGAACAGGACCGTCTTCCGGGTCTCCTTGAGCTGCTCCTCCAGCCACCGTTTGCCGGGCACGTCGAGGTAGTTGTCCGGCTCGTCCAGCAGCAGCACCTCGTCGGTACCGCGCAGCAGCGCCTCCAGCACGAGCCGCTTCTGCTCACCGCCGGAGAGGGTGCGCACCTGCCGCCACTGCGCGCGCTCGTACGGCACGCCGAGCGCGGCGGTGGTGCACATGTCCCACAGGGTCTCGGCCTCGTAGCCGCGCGCCTCGGCCCAGTCGGCGAGGGCCTGCGCGTACCGCAGCTGGGCCGCCTCGTCGTCGACGGTCATGATGGCGTGCTCGGCCTCGTCGACCGTCTGCGCCGCCTCGCGGATGCGGGGCGGGGCGACGGAGACGAGCAGGTCGCGTACGGTCGTCTCGTCCCGTACGGAGCCGACGAACTGGCGCATCACGCCGAGGCCGCCGCCGACGGTGACACTGCCGCCGTGCGGTTTCAGCTCGCCGGAGATCAGCCGCAGCAAGGTGGTCTTGCCGGCGCCGTTCGGACCGACCAGGGCGACGACCGCCCCTTCTCCCACCCGGAAGGACACATCGCCGAGCAGCGCCCTCCCGTCGGGGAGGTGGTACTCCAGGTGCGCGGCTTCCAGATGTCCCATGGCCAGGCATTCTCCGAGCCACCCCACGCCCGGGGCAAACCGTTATCCGCCGCCCTGGTCCCGCGACCCCGGCAGGAGCGGCGCGAGGCGGCGGACCCCGTCGGAACCACCGGCCGACGCGGCGGGGGCCACGGCCCGACTCCCTGGTGGCGCCGGCCTGGCTAGAGGTAGGGGCCACGGCCCGACTCCCTGGTGGCGCCGGACCTGGAAGGGGCACGGTGGAGCCGGCCGGGCGGGACAGCACCGCGGCACGCGGGCACCGCGAAGCCGGCCCGGCGAGACAGCACCGCGGCACGCGGGCACCGCGAAGCCGGCCCGGCGAGACAGCACGACGGCACGCGGGCACCGCGAAGCCGGCCCGGCGAGACAGCACCGCGGCACGCGGGCACCGCGAAGCCGGCCCGGCGAGACAGCACGACGGCACGCGGG
>NZ_JBFATL010000037.1:56858-91040 GCF_040678315.1 Streptomyces sp. NPDC052721
GGCACCGCGAAGCCGGCCCGGCGAGACAGCACCGCGGCACGCGGGCACCGCGAAGCCGGCCCGGCGAGACAGCACCGCGGCACGCGGGCACCGCAGAGCCGGCCCGGCGAGACAGCACGACGGCACGCGGGCACGGTGGTGCCGGACCTCGCGGCAGGCGCGTGGCGCCATCGCGGCTTCGGCCGCCGCTCCCGGACCGCCGGGGGAAGCCGTGCGGACCGCAGGGCACGACGCCGGGCGCCACGGCGACCATGCGTCACCGTGGCTGCACCGCTCGGCCCCGCGCCGACCGGCCCTCGTCGGCCCCCACGCCGGGCGACCCGTCGGCTACCCCGTCGGGCCCAGCGCCTCGCCCGCCGGGCCGCCCTCGCCCGCCGGTGCCACTGTGGCGCCCTCCCAGGACAGGGCCTTCCAGCCGTCCGTCGGGGAGCCCTCCAGGATGATCACGCCGGTGTTCTCCAGGGGACGGGCCGCGGCGAAGGTGACGTCGACGTTGGCGGCGCGGGCAGCGGTCCAGACGCGGATCGCGGCGCCGTGGCTGACCATGGCGACGCACCGGGCGCCGCTCGCGGCGGCCTCGGCGACGACCGCGTCGTACCGGGCCAGGGCCTCCTCACCGCTCTCCCCGCCGGGCATGCGCAGCGCGGTGTCCCCGGCGGCCCAGGCGAACACCGTGCGCAGATACCGCTCGCCCTGCGGGGTGTGCCCCGGCAGCATCTCCAGGTCGCCGGCGGACAGCTCGCGGATGCCGTCGCGGACGATGACCTCCAGGCCGCGGGCGGCGGCCAGCGGGGCGGCCGTGAGCTGCGTGCGGACCAGCGTGGACGCGTAGAGCGCCTCGATGTCCTCGCCGGCGAGGACCTCGGGCAGCGCGGCGGCCTGCGCCTCGCCGAGCGGGGTCAGCCCCGGGCCGGGCACGGCGGTGTCCAGCAGGTGGTTCAGGTTGGACGGGGTCTGGCCGTGGCGGACGAGGAGCAGACGCATCCGGGGTTCTCCTCTCGCACCGGGCCGGCGGCCGGCGCACGGGGACAAGAAACGGGCCCTTCAGGGTAAGCGCACCCCATGAGCCCCGACGTGGACCTGACTACCCCCGCGACCGCCGCCCGCGCCCCGCTGCGTACGCTGCTCGACCTCGACGGCCGCCTTTTCGAGGCCGCCGCAGCCTGGCACTGGCCCGGCGCCGAACGCGTCCTGCCCCGCCTGAGCCGCAGCGCGAACCACGGGGTGCTGTGGTTCGCGACGGCCGCCGCGATGGCCGCGAGCCGCACCCCCCGGGCCCGCCGGGCGGCGGCCCGCGGTCTGGTCTCGCTCGGCCTGGCCTCGCTGACGATCAACACGCTCGGCAAGCGCTCGGTGCGCCGGGCCCGGCCGGTGCTGGACCCGGTGCCGCTGGTGCGGCAGCTGAAGCGGCAGCCGATCACCACCTCCTTCCCGTCCGGCCACGCGGCGTCCGCCGCCGCCTTCGCGACCGGCGTCGCCCTGGAGTCCCCGGCGTGGGGTGCGGCGGTGGCACCGGTGGCGTTCTCGGTGGCGATGTCCCGGGTGTACACGGGGGTGCACTTCCCGAGCGACGTACTGGCCGGGGCGGCGCTCGGCGCGGGCGCCGCCTTCCTGGTACGGCGCCTGGTGCCGACCCGCTCCCAGATCCGGCGGCCCGCCCGGCCGCGTGCCGGGGTCCCGGCGCTGCCCGAGGGTGACGGTCTGGTGGTGGTCGCCAACCGGGCGTCGGGGACGGCGGACCGGGTGCGGGCGCTGCACGACGCGCTGCCGAGGGCGGAGATCGTCGAGTGCGCGCCGGAGGAGGTCGAGGACGAACTGGAGAAGGCGGCGGCCCGGGCCCGGGTGCTCGGGGTGTGCGGGGGCGACGGCACGGTGAACGCGGCGGCCGTGGTGGCGCTGCGGCACGGTCTGCCGCTCGCCGTGCTGCCCGGCGGCACCCTCAACCACTTCGCCTACGACCTGGGCGTGGAGGACGAACGCCAGCTGGCCGAGGCGGTCCGGCACGGCGAGGCGGTCCGGGTGGACGCGGTCCGGTTCACCACCCGAGACGCCCAGGGGGTGTTCCTCAACACGCTGAGCCTCGGCGTGTACCCGGAGCTGGTGCGCGCGCGGGACGGCTGGTCGCACCGGATCGGCGGCTGGCCGGCCGGGGTGCTCGGCGCGCTCCGCGTGCTGCGTGCCGGGCGACACCCGTTGGAGGTGGAGCTGGGCGGTGAACGCCGGCCGCTGTGGCTGCTCTTCGTCGGCAACGGCGTCTACCACCGCATGGGTCTCACGCCGGGCCGCCGTACCGATCTGGCGGACGGCCTGCTGGACGTGCGGGTCGTGCACGGCAGCCGCAGGCCCGCGCTGCGGCTGCTCACCGCCGCGGTCGCGGGCCCGCTGACCCGGTCGCCCGGGCACGCGGCGGTCCAGGTGAACCGGCTGCGGCTGACCGGTATCGCCCCGGGCACCCCGCTGGCGTACGACGGTGAGGTGACGGCGGTGTCGGGCGAGATGACCCTGGAGAAGCTGCCGGAGGCCCTGACGGTCTACCGCCCTCTTCCGGCCACCCGTCGAGGCACGTGAGGCAGCCCCCTCTGTCCACATGATGAAACCCTGGTCTCATCATTCGGCGCACCCGCGGTACGGTTGAGCCGTACCGGCGGACGGGTCCGGCCGGTGACGCCGACGAGGGTGAAGAGGTTCCGCCATGCCGAAAGCGCAGGAGACCGCCGTCTACACGCACGGGCACCACGAGTCGGTGCTGCGATCGCACACCTGGCGGACCGCCGCCAACTCCGCGGCCTATCTGCTCGGCGTGCTGAAACCCCACATGAGGATCCTGGACATCGGCTGCGGGCCCGGGACCATCACCGCCGACCTGGCGGAACTGGTCCCCGACGGCCGGGTCACCGGCGTCGACCGGGCACCCGGCGTCCTGGAGCAGGCCCGGGCCACCGCGGCCGGCCGCGGTCTGACGAACGTCGACTTCGCGGTGGCCGACGTCCACGCCCTGGACTTCCCGGACGACACCTTCTGCGTGGTCCATGCCCACCAGGTGCTCCAGCATGTCGGCGACCCCGTGCGGGCGCTGCGCGAGATGCGCCGGGTGACGAAGCCGGGCGGGTTCATCGCCGTACGGGACGCGGACTACGCGGCGATGACCTGGTATCCGGCGGTGCCCGGCCTGGACGACTGGCTGGACCTGTACGAGCGGGTGGCCCGGGCCAACGGAGGTGAACCCGACGCCGGGCGCCGGCTGACGGCCTGGGCACGCGCCGCGGGCCTGAGGGAGGTCACGGCCGGCTCCAGCACCTGGACGTTCGCCACGCCCGAGGAGCGGGCCTGGTGGAGCGGTCTGTGGGCGGACCGCACCCTCGCCTCCGACTATGCCGACCGGGCCACACGGGGAGGGCACGCGACCGCGGAACAACTGCGGGCCGTGTCGCGGGCCTGGCGGGACTGGGGGCGGCGGGAGGACGGCTGGTTCGCGGTCCTGCACGGGGAAATTCTGTGCCGGAAAGAAGCCTGATGCACGGATTTCCTAGTTCCCGTCGCGCGGAAGCAGCGGTCCGAGCGGTCCGAGGTCCAGGTTGAGGTCCTCGGGCCGCAGTCCGTACCGGTCCCGCAGCTCGGCCATCCGCTCCTCCAGGAGCATCAGGGTGAGCCCGATCCGCTCCTCCTGCTCCTCGGTCAGCTCACCGGTGTCGAAGCGGCGCACGGCCTGCCGCTCCATCAGCTGGCGCAGCAGCTCCACCACGGTCAGCACGAGCTTGACCAGGTCGCGTTCGACCGTGTCGGGTTCCAGGTCCAGCCGGTTGCGGCGCTGCCGCGCGGTCATAGGAGCTCCTCGAAGGGCGACGGGACCTGCTGGTTCACGGAACTGATCAGCGCGTTCAGGTCGATGCGGACGAGATCGACGTCCGCGATGCGCAAGGTGATGTCGCCGGTGATGACGACTCCGCCGGCCAGCAGCCGGTCCAGGAGGTCGACCAGCGCGATCTCGCGGCGTTCGACTACGGTCACCGCCCCTCCCCCGATTCCACGCTCGGTTCCGCTGCCGATTCCTCACCGGAAAAGGAGTACGCGGCCCACGGGCCGGTGAGTTCCACCCGGATTCCGGGTGCCTCGTCCTTGGTCCGGTCGACCATTTCCACGAACTCCTCGGAATGCGCCCGGGGCACCAGATAGGCCGCGTTGAGCACATTTCGTCCCGGCGTTCC
Organism: Streptomyces sp. NPDC052721; assembly: GCF_040678315.1. Lineage (NCBI taxonomy): Bacteria > Bacillati > Actinomycetota > Actinomycetes > Kitasatosporales > Streptomycetaceae > Streptomyces > Streptomyces sp. NPDC052721. Next base: position 61,064 of record NZ_JBFATL010000037.1, read on the forward strand.
GGAGAGCGCGGAGTTCTGCGGAGGATGCATCCGGAAATCCTCGGCGCGCTCGGCGAGGCGCTCGTGCAGACAGTGGGCGAACCGCTCGGCCCGCTGCCACTTCTCCTCCTGCGCATGGCTGTGCTGGCGCCGCCGGCGCAGATAGTCCCGCCCGCTGGCCGGCCGTGCCGCGGCGGCGGGCTCGGGTTCGGCGGGCTCGGGTTCCAGATACACCTTCACGCCCCACTCCACGCGGCCGTGCAGCCGGTCGAGCAGACGCCGGAAGTCCTCCTCGCGGGCCTCGATCATCATGCGGACGGCGCTGTCGTCGCGGAAGACGGTGGCGAGCCGCAGCGGCAGCGGGGTGGTGACCGTGGTGAGCGCGTCGACCACGCCCTGGTGGGCGCGGGCGGTCGCGGCCAGCCAGTCCAGGTCCTCCAGGTGGGTCTTCAGCGCCTCCTCGCAGAAGTCGGCCTCCGGGACCGTGCTGACCACCGCGACCAGCCCGTGGTGGTGCAGCAGCGCCGGCGGGGCGCCGCCGACGCCCCGCAACTCGGCCTGCAAGGGCGTCCCGAAGGGGCGGCAGACGGCGTACACGTACCGCAGTCCGGTCGTCATGGTGCCTCCTTCGGGGCGCGGCCCGGCTCCAGTTCCTCCAGCCGGGCGAGCCGTTCTCGCAGCTCGGCGTTCTCCCGGGTGAGCTCGTCGCGGCGGGCCCGGGAGGAGAGGGCCGGGTCGCTCTCCCACCAGTCGATGCCCATTTCCTTGGCCTTGTCGACCGAGGCGACGATGAGCCGCAGTTTGACGGTGAGCAGTTCGATGTCGAGCAGGTTGATCCTGATGTCCCCCGCGATGACGACACCCTTGTCGAGTACACGCTCAAGGATGTCGGCGAGGTTCGCCCCCGAGCCCTGGCCATAGGGCTCGGGAAAGCGGCCGGGTGTCGTCATCGACGGCTCCCGCGCTCGGCGTACTCAGGCTCCTCTTCCTCGTACTCCTCCTCGCCTTCCTCGTCCTCCGCGGGCTCCTCGGCCTCGCCCTCGTACTCCTCCTCGCCTTCCTCGTCCTCGGCCTCCTCGTCCTCGGCCTCCTCGTTCTCGTTCTCGTTCTCGTACGAGTCCTCGTCGCCTTCCTCGGCCTCGTCGCCTTCCTCGGCCTCGTCCTCGTACTCGTCCTCGTAGGGCTCCTCTTCCTCTTCTTCTCTCTCCTCGCCCTCTTCTTCCTCTTCGCCTTCCTCTTCCTCCGCCCGGGGCTCCTCCTCCGCGAGGGCGTCCTCGTGGCTGCGGACCACCTCGCCGTCGCGGATCTCGCCGCGCCAGCTGTCCTCCGCCTCTCCCTTCAGGGTGATGAAGCGGGCGAAGTTCTTCAGGTCCAGCCTGGCCCGGCGGCCCTGGGCGCGCCAGATGTTGCCGGTCTTCTCGAAGAGGCCGGTCGGGTAGTACTCCATGACCAGCAGGACCCGGGTGAGGTTCTCCTCCAGCCGGTGGAAGGAGACCACGCCCTTCGTGGTGCCCTTGGCGCCCTCCGACGTCCACTGGATGCGGTAGTCGGGGATCTGCTCGGTCGTCTTCGCCTTCCAGCTCCGGGTGGACCAGAAGACCTTGGCCCGCCAGTCGGATTGGGTGTCGTCGGCGCGGTTGGCGCTCTTGACGCCCTTGGCGAAGGTGGAGAAGGACTGGTACTGGGTCCACTGGTCGTAGGCCGTGCGCAGCGGTACGCCGACGTCGACGGACTCCATGATGACGGTGGGCTTCTTGCCCGCGCCGCCCTTCTTGCCCTTGCTGCCGCCGAGGCCGCGCACGGTGTCCAGCACCTTCTCCTTGGCCTGGGAGGCGCCCAGCTCCAGCGCGGAGCGCACCGGTCCCTTGCCCTCGGCGAGCTTGCGCCCGCCCTCCAGTGCCAGTCTGGCGAAGCCCGGGCTCTTGCCCTCGGCGATGTCGTTCAGCTTGCCGGTGGTCTCGCCGAGCTTGCGGCCGATCCCGGCCAGCAGCCGCTGGGCCTGTGCGTTCAGGTACTCCTGGGCCTCTTCCTTCAGCCGGTCGGCGGCCTCGCTGCGGGCGAGCCCGGCCAGCGGGGCCGCCGCGCCCGTGGCCCGGCCCGCCTTGGAGGTCACTCTTCCGAGGGTGTCGGTCATCGGTCATCGCCGCCCTTCGACTGCCGGGAGCCGGCGCTCCGTGCGGCGCCGCCGGCCGCGGCCGTCTTCCTCGCGGCCGTCTCGCGGGCCGCGTCCGTCTTCTTGGCCGCCGCCTTCTTGGCCGGGGCCTTTCCGGCTGTCGTCCCGCCGGAAGCCTTCTTCGCCGGGGCCTTCTTCGACGGCTTCTTTGCCGTCTTCTTCCGGGGCGCCTCGTCCGCGTCGCCCCGGGCCTCCCCCCTGGGCTGTTTTCGCTCCCCCCGCTTCTCCTCCTGCTCCTGCTGCTCCTCGTCCTCGTCCTCGTCCCGCTCCTCGTCGGAGCCGGTCGGCACGACTCCGGACAACTGGTCGCGCACCTGCGCCGTACGGCCGTGCAGCCGGTCGGCGAGCGAGTTCATCTGCCGCTCGACCATCGCTCCGGTGGCCGCCTTGCCGACGCCCCGCAGGTCCTGGCGGAGCTGGTCCCCGATCTCCTTGAACTGCGGGTTGTCCAGCAGCTGCCGGTTCAGCTGGTCCGCGAGCGCCCGCGGGCTGAGGTTCATCTTCTTCCCGGCGGCCAGGGAGCCGACCGCGAGCGCCATCTTCAGCTTCTTCGTGCGTCCGAGCAGATATCCGGCCCCTACGGCGAGGCCCAGTGCCGTTCGGTTCATGGTCACGTCCCATTGCCTGTCGTGTCGCCGTGATGCAGGGCGATCTCCAGCCGGTCGAGCAGTTCGTCCTCGCGCCGGTCGAACTCCTCCTCGGTGATCTCGCCCGCCTGCAGCTGCTCTTCGAGGCGGGCCAGCTCGGCCCGGACGGTGGCCGGGTCGTAGTAGATCCGCTCCGCTTCCCGGACCAGCTGCCGAATCGCCCACGCGCTGCCGCGCACCGGTGCGAAGGGCAGCAGCAGCACCTCCGAGATCAGTCCCACGGATCTCCTCCTTCCGTCCGGGCCCCGGCCGCTACGACGCTCCGGCGTCGGCGCCGGCCGTGGCGCTCGTGGGCGCGGCCGGACCGGGTTCGACGAAGCTGTACGGCGGCAGCGGGCCGTTGACCCGCAGTTCGAGATGGGCATGGCTCTTGCGCACCCGCTCGGCGGCGGCCAGGAAGTCCTCGGCCGACTCGCGGGAGACCAGGAACGAGACGTTGAGCAGCCAGCCGGTGGACTCCGGGCCCACGCTGACCGCCGAGGCGGACGGCTGGAGCAGGCGCTGCACCTCGGCGGCGTCCTCGGCCTCCTTGGCCTTGACGGCGGCGGCGACCATCTCGCCGAGGCGGATCCGGTCGTCGTAGGTGCCGCCGCCCGACCGCCGGTTGGCCTCGGCGAGGGCGCGGACCTCCGCGTTCTCGGCCATCACGCGGTGCAGGACGGCCTCCTCGATGTGGGTGGCCTTGACGTTGTACTCGACCTTGCCCTCCAGCTCGCGCAGCCGCTCCAGGTAGTGCTCCGCCCGCTCGGTCAGCACCGACGTGACGGTGTCGTCGTCGGGGGAGACGCTGCCGAAGCGCATCGGCAGCACACAGCCGGCCGCGCCCGCCTCGGCGAGCACGTTCTGGTGCGCGAGGAGGTCCCGGCGCTTGGGGCGCAGGCCCTCCGGGGCGTCGCTGACGACGGCGGCGAGCTCTCCGGCCGTGAGGACCCGGACGGGCCGGGGCGGTTCGCCCACCCCGGTCATCCCCTCGGGGAGCGCCGGGTGCGAGCGCGCGGTGATGCCGTAGACGTACGTGCTCACTCCTCTTCCTCCTTCCGGCGGGCCGCGGTCTTACGGGGGCGCCGGGGCTCGGCCTCGCCTTCCTCCCGGGCCTGCTTGAACGCGTCGGATATGGTCTGCGCGGCGCCGGACAGCGCGCCCTTGGACTTGCCGCGGGCTCCGCTCTCGGTGATCTCGCCGACGAGATCGGGCAGTCCGGGGGCCTTGTGGGGTCCTGCCTCCAGGTCGAGGCGGTTGCAGGCCTCGGCGAAGCGCAGATAGGTGTCGACGCTGGCCACGACGACCCGGACGTCGATCTTCAGGATTTCGATGCCGACCAGGGAGACCCGTACGAACGCGTCGATGACGAGCCCCCGGTCGAGAACCAGCTCCAGGACGTCGTAGAGGCCGCTGGTGCCGCCTCCGCCGCCGGACTGCTGTGCCGGGACAACGGTCATGCCGGCCGCTCCTCCTCGTGTGAGTGGTGGATGGTCGGGGCCACGCCGGATGCGTGGCCGCCGGACGCGGGCGGGGGCCTAGCCGCCGGGTCGGCGCGCGTCGGCCCGCCCGCGCTCGTATCGGCGAACGCGTCGGTAGCCGGTGAGCTCCCCGTCGGGGTCCAGCTCGACCAGGTAGCTCGCCATCAGGCTCATGGTGTCCGGGACCCGGGCGATTTCCATCACCTCGACCTCCAGCGACCAGCCGTCCTCGGTCTGCTCGAAGGAGGACACGGTCTCCGGGACGAGTCCCGTCAGTTCGGCGAGCTGGCTGCGCGCCTGGCGCAGCACCTCCATGGGGGTCGGCCGCCGGGCGTCCGTCTCGTTGTGTGGGGTGTCGTGCGTCTGCTCGGTGCTGTCCGAGTTCTTGGAGTTCTGGGAATTCTGTGAATTCTGTGACTGCGATGTGCTGTGTGTGTTCGACATGGCCACCTCTTCCTGCGGGTGGCCCCTCATTCCCTGGCCAAACCTTCAGGAGCGCATGTCGGCGAGGCGGCTCCGGGCCGGGCCCAGCGCGCGCCCGCGGGCCGGCAGACCGGCCCAGGGGTCGGTGCGCGCCTGGTCGACGGCGTCGGCGATGCTCCAGCGGCGGGCGTCGAGCCCTGGGTCGTCCAGTTGCTCCCAGGTGAGGGGGACGGCGACCGGGGCGCCGGGGCGGGCGCGGACGGTGAAGGGCGCGACGGCGGTCTGGGCGTACCCGTTGCGCTGCACGTCGAGGTAGAGGCGGTCGCCGCGGTCCTGTTTGCGGGCGGCGGTGGTGAGCCGGTCCGGGTGCCGTGCCGCGGCGAATTCGGCGACGTCGTGGGCGAACTCCCGTACGGCGTCGAAGTCCTGGCGGCCGTCGAGCGGGACGACGAGGTGCAGTCCGCGCGAGCCCGTGGTCATCGGGGCGGCGGGCAGCCCGAGTTCGTCCAGCAGCCCGCGCAGCCAGGCGGCGGCCTGGCGGACGGCGCCGAAGTCGTCCCCGGGGGGATCGAGGTCGAAGACGAGCCGGTCGGGGTGGTCGAGGCCGCCGGCCCGGTCGGTGCGCGAGAGCCAGCGGTGCAGAGTGAGGCAGGCCTGGTCGGCGAGGTACAGGAGGGTCGCGGTGTCGTCGCAGACGACGTGCGCGACCGTACCGCCTTCCTTGGCGACCTCGGCCCGGGTGATCCACTCCGGGTAGTGCTCCGGGGTGTTCTTCTGCATGAACCGCTGGCCGTCGAGTCCGTCCGGATACCGTTCCAGCATCAGCGGACGGCCCCGCAGGTGCGGCAGCAGGTACGGCGCCACGGACCGGTAGTAGTCGGCGAGGTCGCCCTTGGTGTACTCCTTCGCGCCCCCGCCGCCGGGGAAGAGCACCTTCCCCGGCCGCTTGATCTGCACCGTGCGGCGGCCCGCGCGTATGGTCCGCGCGTCGTCCCGGCTCATCGCACGACCGCCTCCTCGACCAGCATCCTGGCCGCCGCCGCGATGCCCACGGCGTCGATGCCGGCCGCGTACAGCTGCTCGTCGGGCGCGGCCGAGCCCGGCATGGTGCGCACCGCGAGCCGGACCAGGCGGGGCACCGGCCTGCCGTCGCCGAACACCTCCGCGACGGCGTCGCCGAGGCCGCCCTCCGGGTGGTGGTCCTCCACCGTCAGCAGGCAGCCGGTCTCCTCGGCGGCCCGGTGCAGGGTCGCGGCGTCGACGGGCTTGACCGAGTACAGGTCGATCACCCGGACCCGGATGCCGTCCGCGGCGAGCCGGTCGGCGGCGGCCAGCGCCTCGGGCACGGTCACCCCGGCGGCGACGACGGTCAGCCGGTCCTCCTCGCCGGCGCGCAGCGTCTTGCTGCCGCCGACCGGGAACTCCTCGTCGGGGCCGTAGATCACCGGTGTCTTGCCGCGGGAGGTGCGCAGATAGCGGATGCCGTCCAGGCCGGCCATGGCCGCGACCAGCCGGGCGGTCTGGTTGGCGTCGCACGGGTACAGCACCGTCGAGCCGTACACGGACCGGAACATCGCCAGGTCCTCCAGGCCCATCTGGGACGGCCCGTCCTGCCCGATCGCGACCCCCGCGTGCGAGCCCACCAGGTTGATCCCGGAACCGCTGATCGACGCCATGCGCACAAAGTCGTGGGCGCGGGTCAGGAACGCGGCGAACGTGGAGGCGTACGGCACCCAGCCGCGCGCGGCCATGCCGACGGCCGTGGCGACGAGCTGCTGCTCTGCGATGTAGCACTCGAAGAACCGGTCGGGGTGCGCCTTGGCGAACTCCTCGGTCCGGGTGGAGTCGCCGACCTCGCCGTCCAGGGCGACGACGTCACCACGGGCCGTGCCGAGCGCGGCGAGGGCCTTGCCGAAGGCGTCCCTCGTCGCGGCCTCGTCGCCCTGCTCGTAGCGCGGCAGCCGCACCACCTCGGTGGTGAGCGAGCGCAGCGCGGCGGCGGCCTGCGGCTCGGACACGCGGACGTGCAGCGAGCGCGGCCCGCCGAGTTCGGCGATGGCCTCCTCGGCCTCGGGCAGCGGCTTGCCGTGCAGGCCCTCGCGGTCCTCGACGGCGGCCACGCCCTTGCCCTTCATGGTGCGGGCGAGGATCACGGTGGGCTGCCCGGTGGTGGACAGCGCCTCCCCGTAGGCCCGGTCGATCGCGTCGACGTCATGGCCGTCGATCTCGATGGTGTGCCAGTCGAAGGCCTGGAAGCGGCGGGCGTAGGCGTCCAGGTCGTGACCGTGCCGGGTGGGGCCGCGCTGGCCGAGCCGGTTGACGTCCACGACGGCGACGAGGTTGTCCAGGTTCTCGTAGCCGGCGTGTTCGGCGGCCTCCCACACCGAGCCCTCCGCCAGTTCGCTGTCGCCGCACAGCACCCACACCCGGTAGTCGGTGCGGTCCAGCCGTTTCCCGGCGAGCGCGATGCCGACCCCGACCGGCAGGCCCTGGCCGAGCGAGCCGGTGGCCGTCTCCACCCAGGGCAGCCGCCGGGGCGTCGGATGGCCCTCCAGCCGGCTGCCGAGCTTGCGGAAGGTGACCAGCTCGCCATCCTCGATCGCGCCGACCGCCTTGTACGCGGCGTACAGCAGCGGTGAGGCGTGTCCCTTGGACAGCACGAAGCGGTCGTTCGCGGGGTGCTCGGGGCGCTCGAAGTCGTAGCGCATGTGGTTCGCGAGCAGGACGGCCAGCAGATCGGCGGCGGACATCGAGGACGTGGGGTGCCCGGATCCCGCGGCGGCGGACGCCCGCACGCTGTCCACGCGCAGCTGCTGCCCCAGTTCGGCGAGTTCGTCGGTGTTCATGAGTCTCCTCGGTCTCCTTGCGCTCGGTCACGCCCGGTCGCGCCCGACGGCGCTCGGTGGCGTTCCGTCGCGGTCAGTCGGATTCGTTCGCGCGGTCCGCGGGATCGGCGGGGTCCGTGCGCTTGACGGGGCCGGGGGCCGGATGGTCCGGACCGGCGCCGGCGGGCTCACCACCGGGCTGGTTCTTCGCGGGCTCGCCGCCCGGCTGGTTCTTCGCCGGCTCGCCGCCCGGCTGTCGCTTCGCCGGTTCCTCGGGCATCGGCTTGTGCGTCATCAGCTCGTCTCCTGCCTGTAGGGCCGGCCGCTCAGGGCCGCCCGGTACCCGCGCCACTTCCGGTGAGGCCGTGTCCAGCGGGACCGACCAGGCTCGTACCAGGCCCAACTGGACGCTCTGGCGCGGTAGTACGGCGTCCAGCAGCCAGTCGGCGGCGACCCGGACGCGGTTGCCGGGCAGCGAGGCCAGGTGATAGCCACGGGTGACTGCGCCGGCCGCCGGGCCGGACAGCGGGATGCCGAACGGGTTGGCGGCGGCCTGGACCCCGCCCAGGTCGACGGCGAAGCCCAGGTCCCGGTGGCGGTACGGGCGCCGGCGCCGGCCGAGGCCGAGCGAGCCGGCCACGTTCTCCCCCGCCACCCGGCCCTGCCGCCAGGCGTGCTGGGCCGTCATGGGCGTGAACTGCCCCGGACGCTCCAGGTCGGGCACGGCGGCCGCGTCCCCGCAGGCGAACACGTCGGTCCGGCCCGGCAGTTGCAGATACGGGTCGACGATCAGCCGGCCGCGCTCCAACGGCTGCCGGACGGCCTCCACCAGCGGATCGGGCCGTACGCCCACGCACCACACCAGCGTCCGGGACGCGACGGACTCCCCGTCGGTGAGAAGCACCCCGTCCCGGGTGGCCTCCTTCACCGACGTGCCCATCCGGACGTCGACACCCCGCGCCCGCAGCACCCGGTCGGCCGTACGGGACAGCCGCTCGTCCATCTCCGGCAGCACGCGCGGCGCCACGTCCAGCAGGATCCAGCGGGGGCGCCGCCCGCCGGGCAGCGGGTGCCGGCGGACCAGGCGGTCGGTGAGCATCTGCAGATGGGCGGCCACCTCGGTGCCGGTGTAGCCGGCGCCGACCACCACGAAGGTGCACCGGGCGGCGCAGCTCCTCGGGTCCTCCTCGGCGGCGGCGAGTTCCACCTGCCGGGTCACGTGGTCGCGCAGGTACAGCGCCTCGGGCAGCCCCCGGAAGCCGTGCGCGTGCTCGGCGACGCCGGGGATCGGCAGCAGCTTGTTGACGCTGCCGACGGCCAGCACCAGCCGGTCGTAGCCGAGGGTGCCCGCACCGCCCTCGGGGTCGGAGTAGTGCACGGTACGTGCGTCCAGGTCGACACGGTCCGCCTCGCCGAGCACCAGGCGCACCCCGCGCAGCGTGCCGGGCAGCGACACGGTGACCCGACGGGCCTCCAGGACCCCGGCGGCGACCTGTGGCAGCAGCGGCAGGTACAGGAAGTAGTCGGTCGGGTTCAGCACAGTGATGTCGGCCCGGTCGCGGGTCAGCCGGGCCAGGGTGCGGGCAGCCCGGTACCCGGCGAAACCGGCGCCGACGATCACGACGCTAGGTCGGCTCACGGTGCGCCTCCGGCGGTGTGGCTCGTCCGAGGTCTTCCGCGTAACCGGGGCCGGGGCACCCAAACGCCGGGCCGGTCACCCGGACGCCGGTCGGAGCACCCGAACGCCGCCGTGCCCGACACCGCCGTACCGGCGTTTCGCGCTGCCGGCCCCGGTTACCCGGGCCGCGTCCGGATCACGTCCCCCCGGCTTCGCCCGCGCGGAGGTTTCCCCGATGCCCGAGTACGGCTATTTCCTGGCGAGCGAGGAACACGACCCCGCAGCCCTCGTCGAACAGGCCCGGATGGCCGAACAGGCCGGTTTCCAGGCGCTGTGGATCTCCGACCACTACCACCCGTGGAACGACGCGCAGGGACAGAGCCCGTTCGTGTGGTCGGTGATCGGCGCGCTGTCGCAGGCGGTGTCGCTGCCCATCGAGACCGCGGTGACCTGCCCGACCGTGCGCATGCACCCGGCGGTCGTGGCGCAGGCCGCGGCGACCAGCGCGGTGATGACGCAGGGCCGCTTCCGGCTCGGCCTCGGCACCGGCGAGGCGCTGAACGAACACATCCTCGGCGACCCCTGGCCGCCGCTGCACGTACGCCTGGAGATGCTGGAGGAGGCCATCCAGGTGATGCGCCGGCTCTTCACCGGCGAGGAGGTCAACCACCACGGCACGCACTACACCGTGGAGAACGCCCGCCTCTACACCGTCCCCGAGGAGCCCGTCCCGATCGACATCTCCGGCTTCGGCCCGAAGGCGACCTCACTGGCCGCCCGCGTGGGCGACGGCTACATCACGATGATGCCGGAGGAGGAGATGGTCACCCGGTTCCGCAAGGGCGGTGGCGGGGCCAAGCTGGTCAGCGGCGGCACGAAGGTCTGCTACGGCGCCGACCGCGACGAGTGCGTCCGTACGGTGCACCGGCTCTGGTACAACGAGCTGCTGCCCGGCGAGATGGGGCAGGTGCTGCCCTCGCCCCGGCACTTCGAGCAGCTGCACGAGCTGGTCACCGAGGACATGGTGCGGGAGAAGTCGGTGTGCGGGGACGACGTGGACGAGCACGTCTCGGCGTTGAAGGCGTTCGCCGACGCCGGGTTCGACCGGGTGTACGTGAACCAGATCGGGCCGGACCAGCGGGGGTTCTTCGACTTCTACCGGACGAAGGTCCTGCCGCAGCTCGGCTGATGGAGGAGGGGGTGGGGCCGGCGGCCCCGCCCCCTTCCTCGTCATGCCCTGTGGTGGGGTGTGTCCGGCGGTGTCTGCGGCATCGGGGGGTACGGCATTCCCAGGCCGCTCGGCGGGGCGGCCGGCGGAGTGCCGCCGAGCACGCGGTGCGGGGCGTGGGGTCCGTGCCCGGAGTGGGCTGCGCCGCGGAGGCTGTAGGCGACCGCGCCCATGAGCGCCGCGGTGATCAGCGCCGCGGCCCAGCCGGGCAGGCCGATCGCCAGGGCCAGACCCACGGCGAGGGCCACCGCGCCGCCCGCGTACAGGGCGGCGGCGCCCGACGCGGCGTAGAGCATGGCGGTGCGGCGCTGCTTGCGGGACTGCTCGCGCAGCTCCTCGCGTACCGTCTCGCGTGCCACCTGTGCCAGCTCTTCGACGAGATGCTTGTCCAGATGTTCCAGGTGATCCAAACGGTCCATACCCTGCGGGTACCCGCCGGGCACAGCGGGTAACGCCGGGGGCCTGCGTGCGCCCGGCGGCCCCAACCAGGCTCGGACGCATGGAGATTCTGGGCGCCTCGCTGCGCATCTGCGTCGACGACCTCGAAGCCGCGATCCCCTTCTACGAGCGCCTGTCGGGCGGCACGGCACTGCGCTTCCGGCGCGGCGGCGTCCAGGTCGCCGCGGTCGGTTCCTTCCTGCTGATGAGCACGTGGACCAGCGCGGCTGAACCCGCTCAGTCGCGCATCTCGGTGGTGAGGGCCCAGCGTTCGTGATCGCGCCAGGCTCCGTCGACGTAGATCATGTTCGGCGAGAAGCCCTCCAGGCGGAACCCGGCGCCCCGGGCGAGGGCGATGGAGGCCGCGTTGCCCGGCTGGACGTTGATCTCCAGCCGGTGCAGGCCGAGCGGCCCGAACGCGTACCCGATCACCAGCTCCATCCCTTCACGCATCAGGCCCCGTCCGGCCGCGTGCGCGAAGACGCCGTAGCCGAGGGCGCCGCACTGGAAGCCGCCCCGCACGATGTTGTTGATGTTGATGAAGCCGGCGATGGCCCCGCTGTCCTTCTCGCACACCAGGAAACCGGCCCGCGCCGGGTCCTCGATGAGCCGGCCGGCGTAGTCGGCGTACGCCTCGTCGTTGTCCGGCGGGAACAGCCAGGGCCGGTGCAGGTCCTTGCTCTCCCGGGCCCGTGCGGTGAACTCGGGGCCGTCGGCGAGGGTGAACGGGCGGATGGCGACGCGCGGGCCCTCGGCGAGGGGGCGGGACGGCGGGTGCGGCATCCGGCCAGCCTACGGGGTCAGCGCAGCGCGGGCTCGTCCAGCGTCAGCGTGCCCGCCTCCGCGTCCAGCGTGGCGGCGACTCCGAGCGGAATCGTCAACGCCCCTTCCCCATGGCCGAAACCGACGTTCTCGGCGACCGGGACCCCGAGTCCGCCGAGCCGGTCGGCCAGCAGGGCCCGCAGCTCGGTGTAGTCCGCGCAGTCCGCCCAGGAGCCGAGCAGCACCCCGCGCACCCCCTCCAGCCAGCCGGAGCGCAGCAGCTGGGTGAGGTAGCGGTCCAGCCGGTACGTCTCCTCGCCCACGTCCTCCAGGCAGAGCAGTCCGCCACGCGCGGAGGGCCGGGCGTGCGGGGTGCCGAGTTCGGCGGCGAGCAGGCAGAGGCAGCCGCCGAGGGTGACGCCCCGGGCCCGTCCTGGGACGAGGGCCGTACCGCCGGAGGCGATCGTGCGGACCGTCTCGGGGGCGAACAGCGTGGCCCGCAGATGCTCCTGGGCCCGCGCGTTCTTGATGAAGTCGACGCCGGCCGCCATCGGCCCGTGCAGTGTGGCGAGGCCCAGGCGGGTCGCGAAGGCCTCGTGCAGGACGGTGAGATCGCTGAACCCGACGAACACCTTCGGTCCGGCCGCCCGCAGCGCGTCCCAGTCGAGCAGGTCGATCACGCGCTGCGCGCCGTAGCCGCCACGGGCGCACAGCACGGCGTCCACGGCGGGGTCGCACCAGGCGTTCTGGAGGTCGGCGGCGCGGTCGGCGTCCGTGCCGGCCAGGTAGCCGAACTCGGGGTGCCGGTCCAGGACATGGGGTGCGACCACCGGGTCGAGGTCCCAGCCGCGCAGCACGTCGAGGCCCGCCTGCAGCCGCTCCTCGGGCACCGGCCCGCTGGGGGCGACGACGGCTACCCGCGCACCCGGCGCCAGCCGCCGGGGCCGTACGAGTTCCTTCACCAGCTCAGCTCCACCTTCGGCACCGACGGTGTCGGATCCAGCCCGAACACCTGGGCGTACAGGGACAGTTCGGCCTCCAGGGCGCGGACCATGGTGTCGGCCCGCCGGAACCCGTGCCCCTCCCCCGCGAAGGTGAGGTAGGCGTGCGGCACGCCCCGGCCCGCGATCCGGGCGAGGAAGCGTGCGCACTGGGCGGGCGGGCAGATGACGTCGTCCAGGCCCTGGAGCAGCAGGAACGGCGCGGTGAGACGGTCGGCGTGCGCGGTCGGGGAGCGTTCGGCGTACCGGGCGGGCACCTCGGCGCGCGGGCCGATCAGCGACTCCAGGTAGCGGGACTCGAAGTCGTGGGTCCCGCCGGGTCCCCAGCTGGCGAGGTCGAGCACCGGGTAGACGATGGTGCCGCAGGCGTAGACGTCGGTCGTGGTCAGGGAGGCGGCGGCGGTCCAGCCGCCCGCGCTGCCGCCCCGGATGGCCAGCCGGGCGGGGTCGGCGGTGCCCTCGTCGGCGAGGGCACGGGCGACGGCCGCGCAGTCCTCGACGTCGACCACGCCCCACTGCTCGCGCAGCCGCTCCCGGTAGGCCCGGCCGTACCCGGTGGAGCCGCCGTAGTTCACCTCGGCGACCCCGATGCCCCGCGAGGTGAAGTAGGCGATCTCCAGGTCGAGCACGAGCGGCACCCGGCTGGTGGGGCCGCCGTGCGCCCAGATGACGTACGGCGGCAGCTCGCCGTCGGGCGCGGTGCGGGCGGGGTGGTGCGGCGGGTAGACGTGGGCGTGCACCTCGCGCCCGTCCGAGCCGGTGAAGGTGCGGATCCGTGGCTCCGGGTAGTAGGCCGGGTCGACGGGGTCCCGGTGCCGGGAGCCGATCGCACGGGCACGGCCGGTGGCAATGTCCAGCTCGACCACTTCGTAGGCGGTCCGCGGGCCGGCGGCGACCGTGACGACGCGTGCGCCGTGGGTGGCCAGGGTGGCGGCGCACTCCGTCCACGGTCCGACGGCGTCCACGATCTCGCCGGTCTCCGGGTCCAGTATCCCGAGCGCGGCCGGCCCGCGACCGTGGACGACCGCCAGGAGACCGTTGTCCAGGGGCGCGAACCAGCGCAGCCCGAGTTGCCACAGCGGTCCGCCGAACTCCTCCGCGCGCGGGCACAGGGGGGTGCCGTCGCGGTAGAGGTTCCACCAGCCGCTGCGGTCGCTCGTGTACAGCAGGCTGCCGTCCGCCGACCACTCGACCTGGGCGACGGCCTCGTCCGGGCCGCCGGCGACGGTCCGCGGGTCCGTCAGCCGGCCGTCCTCCCCCACGTCGGCGACCAGCAGCTCCGTCCCGTCCCACGGCATCCGTGGATGGTCCCAGGCCAGCCAGGCGGCCCGCCGGCCGTCGGGGGAGAGCCGGGCGCCGGTGAGGAACCGGTGCCGGGGCTCGATCAGCTCGCGGACGGCGGTGCGGTCGCCGGCGGCGGAACCGTCCAGCGGTACGGCGGCCACCAGCCGCCGTATGTCGTCGGGGCCGTCCCCCGTGGACTCCTCCAGCACGCACCACACCTCACCCCGGGCGAGGTCGACCCGGGGCTCCGCCCAGCGCAGGCCGCCGCCCACGGGGGAGACCGGGGTGAGCGGGGTGGGCTCGCCGCCGGGCTCGTACCGGTACAGCCGCTGGTCGGCGAAGTGCACGAAGACGATCAACGGCCGGCCGTCGTGGACGGCCCCGGCCCAGGGCCGGCCGCCGTACTCGATGACGCGGCTGCGCACGTTCCACGGCGCGGGCAGCACCGACTCCTCGCCGCCGTCGGTCCGCCGCCGTACCAGGGCCCGCCGGCCGCCCTCGGCCGGCCGGGGCTCGGTCCACCAGACCTCGTCCCCGACGAAACCCACCCAGTCCGGCCGCCCGTCGTGCGCGGCGGCGAGGGCCGCGTCGATCGGCGAGGGCCACGATCCGTACGGCGCGCTCTGCATCCGCTCCCCCATTCGTCTAGGCCGTCCGCAGGAACCGGTCCAGGACACGGACCCCGAAGTGCAGCGCCTCCACGGGCACCCGCTCGTCCACGCCGTGGAACAGCGCCTGGTAGTCCAGGTCCACGGGCAGCTTCAGCGGGGCGAAGCCGTAGCCGGTGATGCCGAGCCGGGAGAACTGCTTGGCGTCCGTGCCGCCCGACATGCAGTACGGCACCACATGCCCGCCCGGCGCGAACTCCTCCACAGCGGCCCGCATCTTCGCGAACACCGGCGCGTCCACCGGTGCCTGGAGGGCGACTTCGCGATGCGCGAACTCCCAGTCGACGTCCGGCCCCGTCAGCTCGTCCAGCGTGGCGGTGAACTCCTGCTCCCCACCGGCCAGATAGCGCCCGTCCACGTGGGCGACCGCCTCGCCCGGGATGACGTTGAGCTTGTAACCGGCGTCCAGCATGGTCGGGTTGGCGCTGTTGCGGACGGTCGACTCGACCAGCTTGGCGGCCGGGCCGAGCTTCTCCAGCAGCCGGTCCACGTCGGTGAAGTCGGGGTCGATGCCGTACAGCGAGGCGAGTCCGGTGAGGGCGGCCCGTACGGTGGGCGTGAGCCGGAGCGGCCACTCGTGCTCGCCGATGCGGGTGACGGCGGCGGCGAGCCGGGTCACCGCGTTCTCCCTGTTCACCTTGGAGCCGTGCCCGGCCCGGCCGCGCGCGGTGAGCTTCAGCCAGGCGGTGCCCCGCTCCCCCGCGGCGATCGGGTAGATCTCCCGCCCCGCCCCGTCGTGGAAGGTGAAGGCGCCCGACTCGCTGATGCCCTCCGTGCAGCCCTCGAAGAGTTCGGGATGCCGGTCGGCGAGGAACCCGGAGCCGTCCTCGGCGCTGGCCTCCTCGTCGGCGGTGAACGCGAGGACGAGGTCCCGGCGGGGCCGCACGCCCTGCCGGGCCCAGGACCGGACCACGGCCAGGATCATCGCGTCCATGTTCTTCATGTCGACGGCGCCCCGCCCCCACACCACGCCGTCCCGGACCTCGCCGGAGAACGGGTGCACGGTCCAGTCGGCGGCCTCGGCCGGCACCACGTCGAGATGGCCGTGCACCAGCAGCGCGTCGGCGGACGGGTCGGTGCCCTCGATCCGGGCCACCACGTTGGTGCGGCCCGGGGTGCGCTCCAGCAGCAGGGGGTCCAGGCCCGCCCCCGCCAGCCGTTCGGCCGCGTACTCGGCGGCGGGCCGCTCCCGGCAGTCCCCGCCGCCCCGGTTGGTGGTGTCGATGCGGATCAGGCCGGAGGTGAACTCCACGACCTCGGCCAGGGCCAGTTCGTCGGCCTGCTGGTCAGCCATACTGCTCCTCCACGGCGGCAGAGACGATCGTGGTGACCGCCTTGAACGTCCTGATCCCCTCGTACATCGTGGCGCTGGTGTACGCCACCTTCCGCTCCCCGATCCGCGCCACGCCGGGCACGACCGTCGCGGCCAGCGCGAGATGCTCGGCGTCGAACTCGACCGCGACCGTGAACGGCCCCGCACCGGCCGGTTCCTGTCGGACCGCCAGCTGTGCGGCCTCCTTGGCCGCCGCGCGGATGTCGGCCGCGGTCCGAGCCGGGGTCCGGCACACGGCCGCGTACCGGGACACATGGTCCTTGACGGCGACCTTCAGGGCCCCGGGCGCGTAGCCGAGGGCGTCCTCGCAGGCCACGTCGTCGCCGGTGACGAGGACGACGGGGACGCCGTACTCGGCGACGACGTGCGCGTTGAGCAGACCCTCGCTGGCGCGGACGTCGTTCAGCCACACCCCGGTGATCTGGTTGGCCAGGTAGGTGTGGGCGAGGACGCCTTCCATGCCGGCGCCCGCGTGGTAGCCGACGAACGCGACGCCGTCGATGTCACCGTGCTGGACGCCCTCCACCATGGACAGCGCCTTGTGCCGGCCGGTGAGCATCTCGACCCGCTCGTCGAGCCGCTCCAGCAGGAGGTTGCGCATGGTCCAGTGGGCCTCGTTGACGAGCACCTGGTCGGCGCCGCCGTCGAAGAAGCCCTCCACGGCGGCGTTCACGTCCGAGGTGAACATCGACCGGCACCGCTCCCACTGCGGCGTCCCCGGCAGCACGTCGGCGGGCCAGGTGACGCCCGTGGCACCCTCCATGTCGGCACTGATGAGGATCTTCATGGACCGTCACGTTACGCGCCGAGCGGCGGACAGGCTACGACCTCGCCCCAGAAGCGATCACGGGTCCGGTCAGGCTTTGGCGAGGACGAACCAGCGGGCCGGCAGGTCGATGCGGGTGCCGTCCGCGAGGTGCTCGGTCTGCGGCAGTGTCGTCTCCCCGTCGGCCAGGACGGCGAGACCGGCCTTGGCGAGCAGCCGGGGGATCTCCTCGTCGGGGGCGTCGGCGGGCTTGAGGCCGTGGTGGAAGACGCGCTGGAGCTTGGGTCCCGGGCCGCCCGGCTCGGACGCCGCCCGCCGCAGGACGTCCCGGGAGCCGGAGGTGAGTTCGACCACGAAGGCCCGGCCTTCGGCGCCGATGAGTTCGGCGACGGCGGCGGCCACCGCGGGGCGCGCGGCCGGTTCGCTCTGGTGGATGACGGCCCGCATGTAGACGTGGCTGTCGCCGAGCCGCTGGTGCAGGGCGCGGACGGCGTCGGTGTCGGTGAGGTCGAGCTGCTGGAACTCGACGGGGTCGCCGTTCGCGGCGCGGCGGGCGTGCTCGACGGCGGCGTGCGAGAGGTCGACGCCGACGGCGCGGGCGAAGCGGGTGGCCAGGTAGCGGGTCTGGGTGCCGTTGCCGCAGCCGAGGTCGACGATCGTCCGGCCGGTGTCGGCGTGGGCCAGGAGCAGTTCGCTGTGCGGTGCGGCGCTCAGCGAGGGGTCGGCGTCCCAGATCGCCTCGCCCCGGCCGTCGGAGGTCTCACGCCAGTAACTCTCCCACGCGTTGCGGTAGTTCTCCGAGACGTTCATGCGCTCTCCCCACGGGTCGGTTCCGTGATCGGAATATCGCGGGGACCGGGGGCGGGGCAAGGGCCGGGTGGCCACCTTCACGAGATGTACGGCCCCTGGTCGCCCCGTGCGGCGCGCGGCCCTCGCGCCGCGCTCGCGTCAGTGGCCGGTGCTGACGGCCTGCTCGAACCAGACGGTCTTGCGGTGTCCGCTGGCGCTGGCGCCCCACTCCCGGGCCAGCCGGCTGACCACGCGCAGGCCGCGGCCCGACTCGTCGTAGGGGCCGGCGCTCAGCATGGCGGGCAGGGCCGGTTCGTCGTCGGTGACCTCGAACAGCAGCGCGTCCGTGCGGACCACCCGCAGCCCGACCCGGTCGCTCTCCGCATGCCGGACGGCGTTGGTGACCACCTCGCTGACCAGCAGTTCCGCCGTCTCCACGGCCTGCGGCAGGCCCCAGTCCAGGAGCCGTTCACGGACCAGGCGGCGGGCTCGGGCCACCTCGCGCGGGTCGGCGTCGAGCCGCCACTCGGCGACGTGCTCGTCGGGGATGCCGTTGAGGCGGGCCATGAGCAGGGCGACGTCGTCCTTGCGTCCACCGCGGGTGTTCAGGGCTCGGATGATGGTGTCGCAGGCGTCGTCCATGGAGGCCGCGGGGTGGGCGGCGGACTCGCAGAGCGCGGCGAGCCCCTCGCCGATGTCGGAGCCGCGCACCTCGACCAGTCCGTCGGTGCACAGCACCAGCCGGTCGCCGGGCGCGACCTTGACCCGCGTGACCTCGAAGGGGACGCCGCCGACGCCGATCGGGGCCCCGGTGGGCAGGTCCAGGAGTTCGCTGCTGCCGTCCTCGGCGCGGACCAGCACGGGCGGGATGTGGCCGGCGTTGGCGAGGGTCAGGTCGCCGCGGATCGGGTCGTACACGGCGTACAGGCAGGTGGCGAGGTAGGTGTCACCGAGCCTGCGGGCCAGGTCGTCCAGGTTGCGCAACAGCTGGGCGGGCGGGGTCTCCATCGCGGCCATGGTCTGGACGGCGGTGCGCAACTGGCCCATCATCGCGGCCGAGTTGAGGCCGTGGCCCATGACGTCGCCGACCACGAGGGCGGTGCGGGAGCCGGGGAGTTTGATGGTGTCGAACCAGTCGCCGCCGATCCGGCCGAGCCGGGTGCCGGGCAGATAGCGGGTGGCGATGTCGCAGCCGGCCATCCGCGGGGCGACCTGCGGCAGCATGCTGTCCTGGAGGGTGTCGGCGACGTTCTCCTGGTAGGTGTACATGCGGGCGTTGTCGAGCACGAGGCCCGCGCGGGCGGCGAGTTCGGCGCCGGTGGTGCGGTCCATGTCGTCGAACTGCGGCCGGTCGGGGCGGCGCATCAGCACCATGAAGCCGAGGACGACGTTGCGCGCCTTGAGCGGGACGATGAGCAGCGACCGGCCGCCGATGAGGGGCCGCAGGTCGCGCTTCTCGAACTCGCCGGAGATCCGCTCGGACAGTTCCTCGGTGACCCTCGGGACGAGCACCGGCTCGCCGGTGACCATGCACTTGTAGAACGGGGTGTGCTCGGGGAAGGCGAAGGCCTCGCCGACGGGCACGGTGTCGTCCCAGCGGCCCGGTTCGTCGTTGTGCTCCACCCAGACGCGGAACATCACGGTGCTGGCGTCCGGCGGGCCGTCCGGGAAGCCTTCGCCGGCCAGCACCGCGGCGCGCAGATGAGTGCCGGCGAAGTCCGCGAACCGGGGCACGGCGGCGCTGGTGACCTCGCGGATGGTCTCGCCGAGGTCCAGGGAGGAGCCGATGCGGGAGCTGACCTCGTTGAGGAACTCCAGCCGCTCGCGGACGGCGGCGTACTCCAGGTCCTGCTCGGCGCCGGCCGGGACCACGGCCACGGCCCGCTGCTGCGGTACGACGGTTTCCTCGGCGCGGGTGCGGCCCGGGCGGCGGGGCACGCCCCAGTACGGGGTCACGGGCACCCGGTCGTACTGGCTGAACTCCAGGACCGGGTAGCCGAGTTCGAGGACCTGCGCGACGATGCGGGCGCTGAGTCCCGGGCCCATGTTGGGCAGGATCTCGGGCAGCCGCCGTTCGAGTTCGTCTGAGGCGGGCAGTTCGGTGTGGCGGGCGAAGCCGGGCGAGACGCGTTCGGCGGTCTCGTCGTCGTATCCGCGTTCGTCGCGCAGCCGGGTTGCGTCGGCGGCGAGCACGAGCAGGCGGGCGGGGTCCGGGCCGACCAGTGGGTAGGCCCACCACAGCACGTCCAGCCGCTCGCCGTCGGGCGTCTGCGGGGGCGGGCAGAGGCGGGCGCGGCCGGCCGTGGGGTAGCCGTTGTGCCCGCCGAGCGAGGTCTCCAGGTCGGGGCCGGGTCCGTCGTACGTCTCGTAGGCGTCCGGCATCGCACCGTCCTGCAGGTCCTCCGGCAGGGCGCCGGAGACGGGCAGCAGGTCGGCCGCGGGCTGTCCGACGGCGTCCTCGCGGCTCACGCCGAACAGGCGCCGTGCGCCGGTGCTCCAGTGGGACACCAGCCCGGCCCGGTCGACGACGACCACGGCCAGCGGAATCCGGCCCGCGGCGGTGTCGCCGATGCCGCGCCCGGGAGCTGTGTCCCGCTCGCTGCCACGGTCCATGGCCCAGGCCCTCTCTCCCCACGGCTGTCCGCAAACGATCTGTGCCGCCCGCCACTACGGTAAGACGACCGCCGGTCGCGATGTGTGGCAATCCTGGAATTGGTTTCACCGGATCGCTCCGGCCCGGCGGGCGGGCGCCCCGCTCAGTCCTCGTGGCCCAATTGAAGGTCCCGTTCCGTCCGGCCACCCCCCGCGACCTGCAACACCGTGGCGACCGGCGGGTAACCTGCGGCGATGACGGTGTACTCGCCGGAGGAGAGATCGACGAACCGGAACATTCCGTCGGCTCCGGTGGTGAGGGTGTCGACGACGTTGCCCGCGGCGTCGAGCAGGGTCACGCGCGCGTCCTCCACGGGCCGTCCCCCGCCCGCCCGGACGGTGCCCCTCAGCACGGCGCCGCCCGCGAGTTCGACGTCCTGCCGGGTCTCCCGGGAGGCCTGCACGCTGACCGGGAGCGCGGCGGGCCGGAAGGCGGGGGCGCTGGCGGCGAGGGTGTACTCGCCCGCGACCAGTTCGGTGATGACGTAGCCGCCCTCGCGTCCGCTGCGGGTGCTCGCGACGACCTCGCCGTGCACGTTGGTGAGGGTGACGGTGGCGTCGCGGACGGGGCTGCCGTCGGCGGTGAGCACGCTGCCGGCGAGGCGGCCGGCGCCGCCGAGGACGACGTCGAGTTCGACGGGGCGTTCGCCGACGGTGACGGAGACGGCCTGCGGCTGGTGCCCGCCGGCGGCGGCGATCAGCACGTACGACCCGGAGCCGGGCGTGCTGAGCGCGTACCGCCCGTCGTCGCCGCTGGCGCCCCGCCCGATCTGCTGTCCGGCGACGTCGATGAGGGTGAGGGCCGCGCGGGGCACCACGGTGCCGTCGGGGTGCTGCACGGTGCCGCAGACGGGGACCCCGGCGGCGTAGGGCGCCCGGGCACCGGGGATCGAGGCGGTCACGGTCTGCGGCTCCGTTTCGGCGGTGTTGTGGGACACCAGTGGTTTCTCCTTGAGGAAGAAGGCGATGAGCAGGCCGAGGGCGAGCACCGGGACCAGGTAGAGGAAGATCCGGGGCATCGCGTCGGCGTAGGCGCGGATGTAGGCGTCGCGCAGGGCCGGGGGCAGCGCGTGGACGAGCTGCGGGGTGATCGAGTCGGCGGCGGGGAGTCCGGTGCCCGCGCCCGGGGGCAGTTCCTTGTGCAGCGAGGAGGTGAGCCGGTCGGCGAAGAGGGTGCCGAAGACGGCGGCGCCGACGCTGCCGCCGATCTGCCGGAAGTAGTTGTTGGCGCTGGTGGCGGTGCCGAGGTCGGCGGGGCGGACGGAGTTCTGCACGGCGAGGACGAGGACCGGCATGACCAGGCCGATCCCGGCGCCGAGGACGGCCATCCAGACGCTGTAGTGCAGCCGGGGCGTGTCGGTCTCCAGCCGGGACAGCAGCCACATGCCGACGGTGGCGACGGCGCCGCCGAGCACGGGGTAGATCCGGTAGCGGCCGGTGTGGCTGATGAGCTGTCCGCCGATGACGGAGGCGCCGACGATCCCGGCCATCATGGGCAGCATCAGCAGTCCGGACTCGGTGGCGCTGGCGCCGTCGACCATCTGCAGGAAGGTCGGCAGATAGCTGGCGGCGCCGAACAGGGCGACGCCGATCACCAGGCCGACCAGGCCGCTGATGTTGAAGACCGAGTCGCGGAACAGCCTGAGCGGGATGAGGGGTTCGGCGGCGAAGCGCTCGGCGACGAGGAAGAGGACGGTGGCGAGGAGGGCGCCGGCGCCGAGGCCGAGGATCTGCCGGGAGCCCCAGGCGTACTCGGTGCCGCCCCAGCTGGTGAGCAGGACCAGGCAGGTCGAGGCGGCGGCGAGCAGCAGGGCGCCGAGGACGTCGAGCCGGGCCCGCGTGCGCGGCCTGGGGAGTTTGAGGACGACGGCCACGACGGCCAGGGTGACCAGGCCGAAGGGGACGTTGACGTAGAAGCACCAGCGCCAGGAGAGGTGGTCGGTGAAGTAGCCGCCGAGCAGCGGTCCGGCGACGGAGGCGAGGCCGAAGACGGCGCCGATCAGGCCCATGTACCGGCCGCGTTCCCGGGGCGGCACGATGTCGGCGATGATCGCCTGCACACCGATCATGAGCCCGCCGGCGCCGACGCCCTGGACCGCGCGGAAGGCGATCAGCTGGTCCATGGTCCCGGCCCGGCCGGCGAGGGCGGAGCCGAGGACGAAGACGGCGATGGCGAACTGGAAGACGCCCTTGCGTCCGAGCAGGTCACCGAGTTTGCCGTAGATCGGCAGGCCGATGGTGGAGGTGAGCAGGTAGGAGGTGATCGCCCAGGACATCTTGTCCAGGCCGTGCAGCTCCCCGACGATCTTCGGCAGCGCGGTGGCGACGATCATCTGGTCGAGGGCGGCCAGCAGCAGGGCCAGCATCAGCCCGAGGAACACCAACCGCACCCGGCGGGGCCCGAGTCCGGCGGGCGGCGCGGGAGGCGGCGGTGCGCTCGCGGTCTCCTCGCCGGCGGCCGGTGCCACGACCGGCTCGCGCTTCACCAGTGTCGTCCCGCCCACGTACCGCTCCCCTCGTCACATCCGTTCACATTTCCCGCGTAAGGCGACAACTGCGAACAACTGCGGCGAGTTACGGCACCATGCGGTACGGACCGGAGATGCACTCGAACCGGTGAAGGGGTCGACCGGCGGCCAACCCCCTTTCACCGGTGGGTGCTTCGGCTACTTCTCGACCTCGGCGGCGAGCCTGGCCAGCAGGGCGTCGTAGATCCGGCCGAGGCCCTTGGGCGCGAAGGTCCTCTCGAAGAAGCCGCCGATGCCGCCGGCGCCCTGCCAGGTGGTGGTGACGACCACGCGGGACCTGCCCTCACCGGCGGGGGTGACACGCCAGGTGGTGACCATGGAGGAGTTGCGGTCCTTCTCGACCAGCTCGCCGTCGGTGGGCTCGCTGACCTCCAGCAGGCAGTCACGCACC
The DNA here is from genome assembly GCF_040678315.1 of Streptomyces sp. NPDC052721. NCBI lineage: Bacteria > Bacillati > Actinomycetota > Actinomycetes > Kitasatosporales > Streptomycetaceae > Streptomyces > Streptomyces sp. NPDC052721. The sequence goes on from NZ_JBFATL010000037.1 coordinate 84,029, forward strand.
CGCTTGCTGGTGGCCTGGAGCTTCCAGTGGACGAGGGTCCCCTCGCCGTCGCCGCCCTCGCGCACCTCGTACTCGCTGAACTGCTCGGGCAGCAGCTTCTGCCGCGTGCCGCGGTAGTCGGCGAGGGCGTCGAACACCTTCTCCGCGTCCGCCGCGACGACCCGCTCCGTAGTGGCCTCGACCTGCGCCATTGCGTTCCTCCACGACCTGGTTCCTCGGGGTTGGGGCAAGCCAACCACCCCGGCGCCCGGCCGCCCAAATCGGGGTGCGCACGATCATGGGAACAAGTGTTCTATTCTGTGGGCAGTGCGAGCGAGGAGGCGTCATGCGCTGGGAGAACCTCACAGACGAGAGCGAACACGGCCGGGCCGCCGATGCCGCGCTGTTCGGTGCGGACGCCGTCACCACCCGGACGTTCGACACGCCCGAGTTCCACGGGATCACCTTCCACGAGGTCCGGGCGCGCTCGGTGCTGAACCGGGTGCCGGGCGCCTCACGCATGCCGTTCGAGTGGACGGTCAACCCCTACCGGGGCTGCACGCACGCGTGCGTCTACTGTTTCGCCCGCAAGACGCACAGCTACCTCGACCTGGACACCGGCGTCGGCTTCGACAGCCAGATCGTGGTCAAGGTCAACGCCCCCGAGGTGCTGCGCCGCCAGCTCGGCTCCCGCCGCTGGCAGGGCGACCACGTGGCGATGGGCACCAACGTGGACTGCTACCAGCGCGCCGAGGGCCGCTACCGGCTGATGCCGGGCATCATCTCCGCGCTCACCGATCACGCCAACCCGTTCTCGATCCTCACGAAAGGCACCCTGATCCTGCGCGACCTGGACCTGCTGGTGCGGGCGGCGGAGGTCACGGACATAGGAGTCTCGGTCTCCGTCGGCTTCCTGGACGCCGGGCTGTGGCGCACGGTGGAGCCGGGCACGCCCGCGCCCGAACGCCGGCTGGACGTCGTCCGCGCCTTCGGGGAGCACGGGATCGGCTGCGGGGTGCTGATGGCGCCGGTGATCCCGTTCCTGAGCGACGACCCGGCCCAACTGCGGGCCACGGTACGGGCCATCGCGGCGGCCGGCGCCACCTCCGTCACACCCCTGGTGCTGCATCTGCGCCCCGGCGCCCGCGAGTGGTTCATGGACTGGCTGGGGCAGCACCATCCGCACCTGGTGCGGCGGTACGAGCGGCTGTACGCGGAGGGCGCCTACGCGCCCAAGTGGTACCAGCGCCGAATCACCCGTCAGGTGCACGAACTGGCACAGGAGTACGGCATCGGGCCCACGCGCGCGGGGCTGGCCCGCCGGATCCGCCCGGCCGAGCCGGCACCGGCCCCCACCGGGCCCGAACCGGTCCAGCTCAGCCTCATGTGAGGACGCCCAGGGGCGTGGGACCAGCCTGGTGGCCGAGGAGGGCGCAGCACACGCCTGGACAAGCACGTATCCGGGCGGCGGGGCGCCGACGGTGGGCGCGGTCCGCCCGAAGCCCCACCCGACGCCGCTCAAGGCCAAGTCGGCGTCGCCGACACCCCGCGGCTCGCCCCTGCCCGGCCTGCTGGACTTCCACCGGCAGACGACACGCCAGGCACCCGGCAACGCGCGCGACCCATCGGAGCCTGGGCTTCCGCCGGCAGGCAACACGCCAGGCACCCGGCAACGCGCCCGGCCGTCGCAGGGCGGGCCTGCGCCCGCAGACGCGTCCGGCTCCGCGCACCTCACCCAGCCCACCGGAGCCTCGACCCCCACCCACTCGTCACGCACCCGCACCCGGCACCTCACCCGCCCCCGTCACAGACTCACCCTCCACCGGCAGACGACACGCGCGGCCGTCCGGCATCCGGCACCTCACCCAGCCCGTCGGGGGTGTTGTCAGTGGGGTGGTCCATCATGAGGTCATGAGCGAACCGCCCCGGGGAGCCGGTCGTGGGCCGATCCGCATCTCCGCCCCGGCCGCGGTGTTCCCCGCCGCCCAGTACACCCATGTGGTGTTCGCGAACCTGCGGCGCTGCCTGGCCGCCGCGGGAGCCGGTTTCGAGGACGTGGTCAAGCTGACGTACTTCGTCACGGACATGGCCCACATGCCGGCGATCCGCGCGGCCCGCGCCGCGCACATGCCCGACGACCGCCTGCCCGCCTCCTCCGCGGTGCGGGTGGCGCCGGAGTTCCTGCTGGAGGTCGAGGCTCCCCCACTGCCGAAGAGCGTGGGGGTACCCCCAGCGGTGGTGGCCGAGTGAGCGCCCTGACGATCCGGGAGATGACCCTCGCCGACTGCGACCGTGTCTCCGAGATACGGGTCCGTGGCTGGCAGCACGCCTACCGGGGGCTCATGCCCCAGCCGTACCTCGACGGGCTCAGCATCACCGCGGACGCCGAGCGGCGGCGGGCGTGGTTCGCCGAGGGGAACGGCAAGGTGGTGAACCTGGTCGCCGAGCGGGACGGCAAAGTGGTCGGGTGGGCGGCGCACGGGCCGTACCGGGACGGCGAGACGCACACCGGCGACGCCGAGCTGTACGCGATCTACGTCGCCCCGGCCCGGCTCGGCGGCGGGATCGGGCGGGCGTTGCTGGCCGCGTCGGCCGAGCGGTGCCGGGCATATCCCCGCATGCTCCTGTGGGTCCTCAAGGACAACGCGCCCGCCCGCCGCTTCTACGAGCGCGCCGGGTTCCGCCCCGACGGGGCCGAGGAGCCCTTCGAGGTGGACGGCGTGCCGGTGCCCGAGGTGCGGTACGTGAAGACGCTGGGAGGCTGACCGGGCGTCAGCTCGGCTGCTGCTCCGGTATCCGCGCCAGCGCGTGCACCGCGGCCTCGGCGAGCGCGGGGTGCGCGAGGGCCTCGGTGAGGACCCGGCGGGCGCGGGCGTCACCGAGCGCGCCCAGGCCCTCCACACAGGCGAGGGCCACCCGCCGGTAGGGGTCGTGCGGGCGCAGCCTCCGTTCCAGCGTGGTGATCAGCGCGGGCACGGACTCCGGGGCGCGCAGGGCGACCAGGAGCCGTACCGGGTGCAGGGCGTAGGCGACGCGGAGTTCATTGGTGGCGAGGGCGGCGGCGGCCCGGGCCGTGCGCGGGTCGCCGAGCCGGGCGAGGGCGTGCGCGGCGCAGGCGCAGCGCGGCGGGTCGCGGTGGTTGAGCAGCAGCACCAGGGACTCGAAGGCGCGCCGGTCGCCGGCCCGGCCGAGGCGGAACGCGGCCAGTTCCCTGGCCCACAGCGGCTGTCCGGGGGCGGTGAGCACCTCCGCCAGTTCGTCGTGGTCCCCGGTGGCCAGCAGGTGCTCGAACGCGGCCGAGCCGCCCGACTCCTGCCGTAAGCGTTCCGTGAGCGATCGCAACTCTTCGTCCACGAGGTCCAGCGTAGGCGGGTCGCGGCAGCCGGGGGAGCTACATCACAAAGTCGGTTCGCCCTCGGGGACTAGCGCGCTCGTTACCCGCCGGTTAAGCTCATACGAGCGAGTAACCCTCTCGCATTTCCGCTGGCGACGGTTTGGTGACGCGGCCGTCGCGAGCGAGCAGGTCGGTTCGGTACGCCGTGTGTACCGCAGTACGACCCGGCTTCGGGACAGAGCCGGTCGGAAGTTCCGCCGCTCCCGGGCGTGTGCACGCCCGTGGCGTCGGCCCCCCGGGCGTGTGCGCTCGCAGCCCGGCAACACCCGCACTCTCCCGCACCGTGGTGCGCCCTTCGGCGCACCCGGCGCGCTCCTCGTCGTCACCCTCATTCCTGGAGTCCCGCGATGGCCACTCCCCTGTCCGACTCAGCTCTGTCCCCGCTGTCCCCGCTCAAGACGATCGCCGTCGTCGGCCTCGGCACCATGGGCACCGGCATCACCGAGGTCCTCGCGAAGGCCGGCCGTGAGGTGATCGGCATCGACATCAGCGAGGCGCGGACCGCGCAGGCGCTCGCCACCCTGGAGGCCGCCACCGCCCGCGCCGTGGCGCGCGGCCGGCTCACCGAGGAGGAGCGCGCCCGGGCGCTGGCCCGGGTCCGCACCGCCACCGACCTCGCCGCGGCGGCCGACGCCGACCTCGTCATCGAGGTGGCCCCGGAGTCGTACGAGATCAAGCAGCAGATCTTCCGCGAGCTGGACGGCATCGTCCGCCCGGAGACGATCCTGGCGACCGGCACCAACGCGCTGTCGGTGACCCGGCTGGCAGCCGGCTCCGCCCGCCCCGAGCGCGTGCTCGGCCTGCACTTCTTCAACCCGGCGCCGGCGATGCGGCTGGTGGAGGTCGTCTCCTCGGTGCTGACCGCGCCGCAGGCCGTGGCCGCCGTCACCGACCTCGCGATCGAGCTGGGCAAGGAGCCGGTCGCGGTCGGCGACCGCCCCGGCTTCGTCGCGGACGGGCTGCTCTTCGGCTACCTCAACCAGGCCGCCGCCATGTACGAGGCCAAGTACGCCTCCCGCGAGGACATCGACGCGGCCATGCGGCTCGGCTGCGGCCTGCCCATGGGCCCGCTCGCCCTGCTGGACCTGATCGGCGTCGACACCGCGCGGACGGTCCTGGAGGCCATGTACGCCGAGTCCCGGGACCGGCTGCACGCCCCCGCCCCGATCCTCAAGCAGCTCAGCGAGGCCGGTCTGACCGGTCGCAAGTCGGGGCGCGGCTTCTACACCTACGAGGCGCCGGGCAGCGGGACGGTGGTGCCGGACGCGCTGACCCCGGCGGCGGGCGGCTCCCCGGTCGCGGGCCGGGAGGTGGGCTCGGTGGGCGTGGCAGGCTCCGGCACCATGGCCTCCGGCATCGCCGAGGTGTTCGCCAAGGCGGGCTACGACGTCGTCCTGGCCGCCCGCAGCGAGGAGAAGGCGCAGGCCGCCAAGGCCCGTATCGGCAAGTCGCTTTCCCGCTCTGTCGACAAGGGCCGGCTGACCGCCGAGGCCGCCGCGCAGATCCTGGACCGGATCGTGCCGGCGGGCTCCTACGACGCCTTCGCCGAGGTCGACCTGGCGGTCGAGGCGGTCGCCGAGGACCTGGAGATCAAGCGGCAGCTGTTCGCCGCGCTGGACAAGGTGTGCAAGCCGGGCGCGGTCCTGGCCACCACCACCTCGTCGCTGCCCGTCGTCGCCTGCGCCCGCGCCACCTCGCGCCCGCAGGACGTGATCGGCATGCACTTCTTCAACCCCGCACCGGCGATGAAGCTGGTCGAGGTCGTGCGGACCGTGCTGACGGCGGACGACGTCCACGCGACCGTGCGCGAGGTGTGCGCGAAGATTAGGAAGCATGCGGTGGACTGCGGCGACCGCGCCGGTTTCATCGTGAACGCGCTGCTGTTCCCGTACCTCAACAACGCGGTCAAGATGGTGCAGGAGCACTACGCGTCCCTCGACGACATCGACGCGGCGATGAAGCTGGGCGGCGGCTACCCGATGGGCCCGTTCGAGCTGCTGGACGTGGTCGGGCTGGACGTCTCGCTGGCGATCGAGAAGGTGCTGCACCGCGAGTTCCGCGACCCCGGTCTCGCCCCGGCGCCGCTGCTGGAGCACCTGGTGGCCGCGGGCTGCCTCGGCCGCAAGACCGGCCGCGGCTTCCGCGAGTATGCCCGCCGCTGACGGCGTCGGCGACTGGTTCCGGAGGGAGCCGGACTGGGGCGGACTGCTCGACCCGGGGGGCTCTGCCCCGCCCACCCGGCCCGGCGGTCCCCCGCCGTCCGGGGGCGGGGGACACCCCGGACCTGCGCATCGAGCTGCGCGCATGCAGTACGTTCGGGTCATGTCCCAGCCCGCCAAGTCCTCCCGTACACCAGCTACGCCCGACGCGCCGGAAAGTGCCGCAGGCAGTCGCGCCGCCGCCCAGCGGCTCAAGATGCGCCGAGAACTGGCGGCAGCAGCCATGGAGCTGTTCGCGACCAAGGGGTACGAGGCCACCACCGTCGACGAGATCGCCGCCGCCGCCGGGGTCGCCCGGCGCACCTTCTTCCGCCACTTCCGCTCCAAAGAAGAGGCGATCTTCCCGGACCACGACGACACGCTGATCCGCGCGGAGGCGGTCCTCAACGCCGCGCCCGCGCACGAGCACCCGCTCGACACCGTGTGCCGGGGCATCAAGGAGGTCATGAAGATGTACGCGGCGCGGCCGGAGATCTCGGTCGCCCGCTACAAGCTCACGCGCGAGGTGCCCACCCTGCGCGAGGCCGAGATCGCCTCCGTCGCCCGCTACGAGCGCCTGTTCACTCGGTATCTGCTCGGCCATTTCGACGAGCACGCGCACGCCGACGACGCCAACGACGACCCGCTGCTGGCCGAGGTCGCCGCCTCCGCCGTGGTCACCGCCCACAACCACGTCCTCAGGCGCTGGCTGCGGGCGGGTGGCCAGGGGGACGTGGAGGCGCAGCTGGACCACGCCTTCGCGATCGTGCGCAAGACGTTCGGCACCGGTATCGGGGCCGGCCGTGGCTCCGCCGCCCAGCCGGCCGCCCCTGCCGCTCGGGCGACGGCGTCAGAGCACGGCGAGGTGCTGGTGACGGTCGCCCGGACCGACGCCCCGCTGGACGAGGTCATGCGGACGATCGAGCAGGCCCTCAAGGAGCGCTGAACCCGCACTTCCCCGCTGTGACGACGGCCACCCGCCCGGGTGGCCGTTTTGCCATGTCAGGGCCCGTTTTCTGGGAGATTCCACGGCCCGTTCGATCGATCATCGCTCATTTGTTGCGTAAAGATTTCATCTGAGAGCCATATCTGGCACTCAGTGCCTTGCGGCCTGACACGCGGTGTCATACGTTGAAGGGGTCCGGGCGGCCGGCGAGCAGAGACCTTTCGCTCGCCGGCTGTCCCCGCAAGCCCATGGCCTGCGCGCCCGGACGCCTGCGTCACAGGCACCCTCCCGCGCCACAAAGCGCTGCCGAAGCACCACCGAGCCGAACCGACGGCACACCCTCACCACCCTCAGCAGCACCGACGAACCCTTAGGCGCCCCTCCCTCAGGGCGCTCACCCGCCGGAGGCAACACCGTGACCGTGAAGGACATCCTGGACGCGATCCAGTCGAAGGACGCCACGTCCGCCGACTTCGCCGCCCTGCCGCTGCCCGA
>NZ_JBFATL010000038.1:0-89420 GCF_040678315.1 Streptomyces sp. NPDC052721
GCGTGTCTAAAAACGCCCTTGCGCCGCGCTCCGGGCGGACGACGGGAGTTTGACGACAGGACCTAGCGGTCCCTCCGGGAGGTGTGCCGTCGGCGGGCCCACAGCGGCAGGCCGTACCAGCACAGCAGGTACCAGGCGACGACGGCCGCCACCAGGTAGGGCACATAGCTGTCGTGGGTGGCCACCCGGAGGATCAGCAGCAGGGACGACGTCATCGTGGCGAGCAGCAGCACCAGGCCGACGAAGGTCATCCGGGACGCGAGCCGGACCGCCTGCGGCTTGACCCGGCGGCCGGAGACCAGGCGGTGCAGGGACACCGGTCCGATGAGGGCGCCGGTCGCGCAGGCGCCCAGGACGACCGTCACGATGTAGATGGCCTGGTCGGTGGTGGTGAGCTGTACGTACTTCGGCTGGAAGACGACGGTCAGCAGGAAACCGAACAGGATCTGCACTCCCGTCTGGGCGACCCGGACCTCCTGGATGAGCTCGCCCCACATCCGGTCGGCCCGCTCCTCCTCGGTCTCGTTCCGGCCCCTGCGCTGTCCTGCCTCCGTCATGCGGTTGCGTGTAACCGCCCCGCCGTCGCTTCAAACGGTCCGCGTGCCCGCGGCTACCAGCGGTGCTCGACCTGGTCCTTGATCCGGCGTTCGTACAGCTCGCGGATCGCGGTGAACGTCTCCGGCGGCAGCGGCGGCAGCTTGGCCGCGGCGGCGTTGGCGCGGGCCTGCCCGGGGTTGCGGGCGCCCGGGATCACCGTGGTCACGCCGTCCTGCTCGATGATCCAGCGCAGCGCCAGCTGGGCCGGGGTGTACCCCTCCGGGGCGAGCGCGGCGAACTCGGCGGCGGCCTCGACGCCCGTCTCGTAGTCGACGCCGGAGAAGGTCTCGCCCTGGTCGAAGGCCTCGCCGTGCCGGTTGTAGGTGCGGTGGTCGTTGGCCGCGAACACCGTGTCCTTCGTGTACTTGCCCGACAGCAGCCCGGAGGCGAGCGGCACGCGCGCGATGATGCCGACGCCGGCCGCGCGGGCGGCGGGCAGCACCTCGTACAGGGGCTTCATCCGGAACGGGTTGAGGATGATCTGCACGCTCGCCACGTTCGGCCGGGCGATGGCGGTGAGCGCCTCCGCGCAGGTCTCCACGCTCACGCCGTAGGCGGCGATCCGCTCCTCCTCGACCAGGGTGTCCAGGGCGTCGAACACCGCGTCCGAGGAGTAGACCGGGGTGGGCGGGCAGTGCAGCTGCACCAGGTCGACGCGGTCGACGCCGAGGTTGCGGCGCGAGCGGTCGTTCCAGGCGCGGAAGTTGTCCAGGACGTAGTTCTCCGGGATCTGTTCGACCCGGCGGCCCATCTTGGTGGCCACCAGCACGTGCAGATCGGGCCGGCCGCGCAGGAACGAGGCGATGGTGGCCTCGCTGCGCCCGTCGCCGTACACGTCGGCCGTGTCGAAGAAGGTCACCCCGGCCTCGGCCGCCACCTCCAGGACGGACAGCGCCTCCTTGTCGTCCACGTCGCCCCAGTCGGCGCCCAGCTGCCACGTGCCGAGTCCGACCACCGATGCCCACTGACCCGACCTGCCGATTACGCGTTCGTCCATGGCGTCAGTCTGTCATCCGGTGCGGGGTCCCGCGTCGGCGGCCGTCCCGGTGCCGGCCGCCGCCGACCCAGCGGTGGCCTCGGCGGAACTCCCCGGGGCTTGCGACGAGATGAACCTCTGCCGCACGGCCTGCCGCGACCGCTCGGCGAGATCACCGTCGAGGGTCCGCCCCGGCCGGGTCCTGCCGGCCGGCACCGGGTGTCAGCTGCGTCTGCACGGCGGGCCCGTAGCGGTCGGCGAGGGCGTCGGCGTCGGTGTCGCACACGTGGGGGCCGCGGGCGATGCCGTACATGACGCCGAGGCCGACCAGGGCGGCGACGGCGAGTTCGGCGCGCAGGCCCGCGTCGGGGCCGGTGAGCCGGGCGGCGAGGCGTTCGGTGACCTGGGCGCGGAAGTTGGCGCGCAGGACGTCGCCGTGGTCGCCGTGCAGCGGGGCGAAGGCGATGCGCAGCAGCGGGTCGGCGCCGCGCTCGCGCTGGCTGGACACGACGTGCCGGACCATGTGCCGGCCGAGTGCGTCCAGTGGCGCGTCCAGCAGGGCGTCGGCGTCGGTGTCGAAGGACATCACGCGGGCGAACAGGGCGTCCTTGTTGCCGAAGTACTTCAGGATCAGCGGCGGGCTCACCCCGGCACGCTCGGCGACGGCCTTGAGGGTGATGTCGGCGTGCGCGTGCCGGGCCAGGAGGTGGCGGGCGGCCTTCAGGATGGCGGCCTTGGTGGCCTCGGCGTCCCGGCGTGCGGGGGCGGACGCCTGACCGGGTGGCGTGGTCATGGTCCTCATGCTCCCTCCATCGCCTCGTCGCGGGCGCCCGGGGTGCCGCTCGGAGCCCGCCGGGTGCCTGGCGTGGGGCCGTCGCCGGGGATGGACAGCGCCGCCGCGCAGGCCGCGAGGGCGACGGTACCCGCCAGGGCGAAGGCGAGCTGGTAGCCGTGGAGGCTGGGCACGGGGACGCCGCCGAGGGGGCTGCTGTGGTGGACGAGGACGGCGGCGACGGCCGCGCTGGAGACGGCCTGGCCGATGGTCCGCATGAGGACGTTGACGCCGTTGGCGGAGGCGGTCTGGGCGGCCGGTACGGTGCGCAGGATGAGGGTCGGCAGCGCGGAGTAGGCGAGCGTGGTGCCGGTCGCCACCACGGTGGCGCCCAGGACGATCATCCACAGGTCGCGGCTGTCGGCGATGCGCAGCGCGTACCCGCAGGCGATGAGGGCGGCGCCCAGCGCGAGCGTGATCCGGGGGCCGCGCGCGGCGGAGATGCGCGCCGACAGCGGGGAGAACAGCAGCATGGTGACGCCGCCGGGCAGCAGGCAGAGCCCGGTGGCGACGATGGACAGCCCGAGGCCGTACCCGGTGGCCTTCGGTGCCTGCACCAGCTGGGCGGTGACCAGGGAGTTGGCGTAGAAGGCGAACCCGGTCAGCAGGGCCGCGACATGGGACAGGCCCACCCGCGGCCGGGTGACCAGCCGCAGGTCGACCAGCGGCCGTGCGGTGCGCAGCTGCTGCCGGCACCACAGGGCGAGCACGACGACCGCCCCGAGGAACAGTCCGAGGACCCGTGCGCTCCCCCAGCCCCAGGTGCCGCCCTGGGAGACGCCGAGCAGCAGGCAGACCAGCCCGGCGGCGAGGCCGAGGGCGCCGGGGACGTCGAACCGGCCGGGTTCCCGCAGCGGTGACTCCTTCACCGCCCACCAGGTCGCCGTGACGCCCGCCGCGCCGAGGGCGCTGGTCAGCCAGAACATGGTGTGCCAGTCGGCGTACTGCACGACCAGCGCGGCGAGCGGCAGGCCGAGCGCGGCGCCGACGCCGACGGTGGCACTCATCAGCGCCACCGCCGAACCCCGCCGCTCCGGCGGGAGTTCGTCGCGCAGGATGCTGATGGACAGCGGGACCACGGAAGCGGCGGCGCCCTGGAGCGCGCGGGCGGCGATGAGCACGCCGATGTCGGAGGAGAGCGCGCACATCACGGAGCCGACGGTCATCAGGCCGAGCGCGGCGGTGAGCACCCGGCGCTTGCCGTACATGTCGCCGGCCCGGCCGAGGACGGGGGTGAGGACGGCGCCGGAGAGCAGGGTCGCGGTGACCGTCCAGGAGACGGTGGCGGCCGACGCGCCGGTGAGCCGGGGCAGGTCGGGCAGGAGCGGGACGACCACGGTCTGCATGACCGCCATGAGGATGCCACCGGACGCCAGGACCGGAATGGTCAGCCGGTCACGCAGCCGGGACGACGGGGATGTCGGTGCCGGCTGGTCCATCGGCGCTCCTGCGGGCGGCACGGTGACGAGGTGAATACTCATTCACCTTATCCAGTGAATGGGAATTCACCAACGTTTCCTGCTCCGAACGGGGAGGCCGCGACGACCGGATGCGGGAAGGCCGCGGCTCAGGCCAGGTTCTGCTCCCTGGGCGACGATGTCGTCGTTGTTGGCGAAGCGGTACATCCGGCCGCCGAATCCCTCGTGGAACGCCTCGGCCGGCAGCCGGTCGCAGGTGCGGGGCCGGCCGTAGGCGCAGACGCCGTCCGCGGCCAGGTGCGGCTCCTCCAGGTAGAGGCGGGCGCCGGCCGGCATCGCGAGCGCTCCGCCGAGGCTGTGCCCGGTGAAGTGGACGGCCTGGCCGTCGGTGCGCGGCTCGGTGAGGGTGTCGTGGACCGCCGGGTGGACCGATGCGAGGGCCTCGGCGAAGCCGTGGTGGACGTGGCCGTGGCCGCCGGGCCCGGGCCGGGGCGGGGTGGTGGCGTCGGAGAGCCAGTCCTTGATCCGGCCGGGCTCGGTGCCGCGGAACGCGGTGACGATCATCCGGTCACTCGCCAGGGTGCGGGCCTGGGCGTCCTGGAGCGGGAAGGGCGGGGTGAACCGGGTGTGGTGGTGCCGCACCTCCTCGAAGCCCCACTGGGCGGCCTGTTCCCGGTAGGCCAGGCCGGCCGCGCGGGCCAGCCGGTAGGCGCGCCTCCTCGGGAGGGCGGGAGGCAGTGGCTAGCCCCGGCGGGCCGTGGCCCGGGCGTGCAGGGCGCGGGCGGCGCGCGGGCCGAGCCAGCGCTTGAGCCGGCGCAGAGCCTCCAGCCGTCCGGCCGCCTTGTCCAGGCCGTAGTACAGCTGCGGCGGGACGTACGGCAGCAATGGCGAGTGGCGCTGGCCGAGCAGGGCGAACATCCGGTGCGGAGGGAGGTGGATGTAGCGGGGCAGGTTCTCGTACCACTGGGCGCTGTGGCGGGCCGCGCTCTGCACGGACAGCAGCTCGGCCTGGCGCCGGCGCTGATAGGCGGCGAGGGCGTCGGGCAGGGCGGTGTGTTCACGCAGGGCGCCGGCGAGACACATGGCGTCCTCCAGGGCGAGGGTGGTGCCGGCGCCGATGGAGTAGTGGGTGGTGTGGGCCGCGTCGCCGAGCAGGACCAGGTTGCCGTCGTGCCAGGTCTCGTTGGTGAGGGTGCGGAAGGTCAGCCAGGAGGCGCCGGAGCGGGCGGTCAGGGGGTGGCCGTCGAGGACACCGGCGAAGAGTTTCTCCAGCAGGGCGAGGCTCTCGCCCTCGTCGGCCCGGTCCAGGCCGAGGCCGGTGAAGGTCTCCGGGGAGCACTCGACGACACAGGTGCTGTGGTCGCCGCTGTAGCCGTAGCCGTAGGCCCAGATCCAGCCGTGCGCGGTCTCGGTGAAGGCGAAGGTGAAGGCGTCGAAGACCTTGCTGGTGCCGAGCCAGATGTAGGGGTTGCGGCCCACGGTGATCCGGGTGCCGAAGTGGCCGGCCCGGCGGGTGCGCAGGGCGCTGTGCACGCCGTCGGCCGCGACGACGAGGTCGGCGTCGGCGGGCGGGTCGGTGAGTTCGCTCTCGTACTCCAGGCGGACGCCCAGGGCGCCTGCCCGGCCGGCGAGCAGGTCGAGCAGGCGGTGGCGGCCGATGCCGAAGCCCTCGTCGCCGTGGTGCCGGGTCGTCAGGTCCCGTACGTGGGCGACGCCGTCGCTCCAGCGGACGGAGTGCTCCTCGATCGCCCGCGCCGAAGCGGGGTCGTGGGCCTGGAGCTTGTCGAGGAGGCCGCGCCAGTACGTCACGCCCCAGCCGTAGGTGGAGCCCTGCGGGCTGCGTTCGTGGACGGTGATGTCATGGGAGGGGTCCTGCCGTTTGAGCAGGATGGCGAGGTACAGACCTGCGGGCCCGCCTCCGACACAGACGACCTTCACGCGCACACCCCTGACAGTCACCGGACGTAGTCGATCGGAACCGGAGGGTAGCAGGGTGAGGGCATGCCCGATCGCGTCAGTCTGGCGTGGTGAGCCGCGCCACTCGGACGGACGGCAGCCGCAAAGGATCACCGGAGATCCGGTCGGCCCGGCAAGGAATTCCCCGTTCCGGGGCGGATCGGGACACCGCCACACCAAGATCATCCTAGTTCAACACTGTACGACATGTAACTGATTGTCCGGATCACAGCCAACCGGTTCCGACCGATTTCTTCCGCTCCCTGACGTCCCGATAGGCATGCGTCGTCACCCACCGGACCACTCCTCAGGAGGACCCGCATGCCCGACATCACCCGGCGCCGCGCCCTCACCGTGGCAGCCGCCGTCGCCGCGGCGGCCTCGGCCGCCACCCTCGCCGCACCCGCCGCGACGGCCGCCGGCCACCACGCGCCCGCCACGCCCGACTCCTTCGACGAGGTCTACAAGGGCCGCCGGATACAGGGCCGTCCGGCGAGCGGCGGCGGACACCACCACGAACACGGCGGCGACTACGCGGTGTTCGTCGACGGCGTGCGGCTGCACGTGATGCGCAACGCCGACGGCAGCTGGATCAGCGTCGTCAGCCACTACGCCCCGGTGGCCACCCCTCGTGCCGCCGCCCGTGCCGCGGTGGACGAGCTGCAAGGCGCGCCACTGCTGCCGTTCCCCGCCAACTGACCGCCCCCGCAAGGACCTCCGGAGCACCGCGCACCATGACCGTACGCAAGAACCAGGCCACCCTGACCGCCGACGAGAAGCGCCGGTTCGTCGCCGCCGTCCTCGAACTCAAGCACAGCGGGCGCTACGACGAGTTCGTCCGCACGCACAACGAGTTCATCATGGCGGACACCGACAGCGGCGAGCGGACCGGCCACCGCTCCCCCTCCTTCCTGCCATGGCACCGCAGATTCCTGCTCGACTTCGAGCAGGCGCTGCAGTCCGTGGACTCCTCGGTCGCCCTGCCCTACTGGGACTGGAGCAGCGACCGCACGGTGCGGGCCTCGCTGTGGGCGCCGGACTTCCTCGGCGGCACCGGGCGCGGCACCGACGGCCGGGTGATGGACGGCCCGTTCGCCGCGTCCACCGGCAACTGGCCGATCAACGTACGGGTCGACGGCCGTACGTTCCTGCGCCGTTCCCTCGGCACGAGCGTGCGGGAACTGCCGACGCGTGCCGAGGTGGAGTCGGTGCTGTCGATCGCGACGTACGACATGGCGCCGTACAACAGCGCCTCGGACGGCTTCCGCAACCACCTGGAGGGCTGGCGCGGGGTCAACCTGCACAACCGCGTCCACGTGTGGGTCGGCGGGCAGATGGCCACCGGGGTCTCCCCCAACGACCCGGTGTTCTGGCTGCACCACGCCTATGTCGACAAGCTGTGGTCCGAGTGGCAGCGGCGGCACCCGGGCGCCGCCTATGTGCCGACGGGCGGCACACCGGACGTGGTGGACCTGAACGACACGATGAAGCCGTGGAACACCGTGCGCCCGGCGGACCTGCTGGACCACACCCGGTACTACACGTTCGACGCCTGATCAGGCCTCGGCGGTGCGGCACTCCGGGTGGCCCCAGCCCTGCGCGTTCTTGGCGATCTTCTCGCCGGCCGCGTAGGACCGGCCGCACGGGCAGCGGCCGGGGAACTTCGCCTTGATGGTGCGGGCGGACGCGGCGCCGCCGGTGCGTGGGGACGCGGCGCCGCCGGTGCGGCGGGGCGCCTTCCCGCGCGCCGCCCCGGCCCCCGCCGGGGTGTCGGGCGACGGCGGGGGCTCCGGCGAGCCGAGCGCGCTGCCGGCCGCTTCCTGGACGGAGGCCGCCTGGCTGGCGGCGCGGTCGGCGAAGTCGTTCAGCGGGTCGCCGTCGACCTGGTGGGCGGGGACGTAGCGGAACTCGACGGACCGGCCGCCGAGCAGTTCGTCGATGCGGACCACCAGGTCCTGGTTGGCGACGGGCTTGCCGGCGGCGGTCTTCCAGCCGTTGCGCTTCCAGCCGGGCAGCCAGGTGGTGACGGCCTTCATCGCGTACTGGGAGTCCATCCGGATCTCCAGCGGCACGTCCGCGTCGACGGCCGTGAGCAGCCGCTCCAGGGCCGTCAGTTCGGCGACGTTGTTGGTGGCCCGGCCGAGCGGGCCCGCCGCCCAGCGGGCGGGGGTCCGCTCGTCGTCGTCCGAGACCACCCACGCCCATCCGGCCGGTCCGGGGTTTCCCTTCGAAGCCCCGTCGCACGCGGCCACCACACGTTCACGCATGTGCCCGATCATGCCATGGCCGTGCGGAGCGCTGTTCCGGGACCGGTCAGACGTCCTTGACCTTCGGCATCTCGCCCTCGGTGGTGGTGATGTCGATCACCGAGAAGTTCGCGCCCTGCGGGTCGCTGAGCGCCGCGAACCGGCCGAAGGGGCTGCTCATGGGCCCGAAGCGGAGGATCCCGCCGAGCTTGACGGCCCGGTCGACGGCCGCGTCGCAGTCGTCGACGGTGAAGTAGACGTTGATGTACGACGGCACCTCGGGCGGGAAGTCGTCGGTCATCCGCATCCGGCCGAGGACGGTGTCCTCGCCGACGTCGAACATCCGGAAGTCCACCGCGTCGTCCTCGATCTCCTTCATCCGGTACGGGAAGACCGCGGAGAGGAAGGCGTCCGCCTGCTCCGGCTCCCTGGTGAAGACCTCGGCCCAGCAGTAGGCGCCGGGCGTGGCCGTGGCCTCGAACCCCTCGTGGGTGCCCGCCTGCCACACGCCGAACACGGCTCCGCTGGGCTCCCGGGCCAGACACATCGTGCCGAACTCACCGACCTGCATCGGCTCCATCAGCACCTCGCCGCCGTTCTCGCGGATCTTCTCCGCGGTGGCCGCGGCGTCCGGCGAGGCGAAGTACAGGCACCACTGCGACTGCCCCTCCTGACCGGGCATGGGCGGGACGACCGCCGCGACGGCCTTGCCGTCCACGTAGGCCTGGGTGTAGTTGCCGTACTCCGACGACGACTCGCCGAAGGTCCAGCCGAGGACGTCGCCGTAGAACCGCTTGGCTCCCTCGACGTCACTGAACATCGCATCGGCCCAACAGGGCGTTCCTTCGGGTTGCACGGCCATGCTGGCGGCCCTCCTGAGGTGATGTGTCCGTTTGTTCACGCTAGCCATCCGGGGTCCGGCCCGCGCGCCGAGCCGGACCCCGGAATTCGGTCGACAGCGAGGCCCGCGCTCCGCTGTGATGAGCCCGGTGAACACGGTCAGGATGCGTGAGGGCGAGGTCGGCACCGACCCGCCGCTGGTCGGCCGGCTGATCGCCCGGCAGTTTCCCGGGTGGGCGGCGCTGCCCGTGCGGCGCCTGGACTCCTCCGGCACGGAGAACGCCATGTTCCGCCTGGGCACCGGCCTGGTGGTACGGCTCCCCCGGCACCCCGGCGCCGTCGCCGACGTGGCGCACGAGCAGCGCTGGCTGCCCCGTCTCGGCCCGCTGCTGCCGGTGGCCACGCCGGAGCCGGCCGGGCTCGGCACGCCCGACGAGGGCTTCCCGTGGCCGTGGTCGGTGTACCGCTGGCTGGACGGACGGAACCCGGTCGCCGGTGCCGTCGCGGAGCCGGAGCGCCTGGCCGAGCGGCTCGGGGCGTTCGTGGCGGCGCTGCGGCGGATCGACCCGCACGACGGGCCGCCCGGCTCCCGGGGTGTGCCGCTCGCCACCCGGGACGAGCCGACCCGGGCCGCGCTGGCGCGGCTCACCGGTCTCACCGACCGGATCGACACGGCGGCCGTGACGGCCCTGTGGGAGGAGGCGCTGCGGGCCCCGGCCCACTCCGGTCCGCCGGCCTGGGCGCACGGGGATCTCTCCCCGGGGAACGTGCTGGTCGACGGGGACCGGCTGAGCGCGGTCATCGACTTCGGCTGTGCCGGCGTCGGCGACCCGGCCGTGGACCTGATCGTGGCCTGGAACCTGCTGCCCGCGTCCGCCCGGGACACCTTCCGCGAGGCTGTCGGCGCCGACGACGCGGAGTGGGCGCGGGGGCGGGGCTGGGCGCTGTCGATCTCGCTGATCCAGCTGCCGTACTACTGGCGCACCAACCCGGCCCTGGCGGAGAACTCCCGGCATGTGATCGCCGAGATCCTCTCCGAGGCCGGGCGACGGTGACGGCGGTCGGCCGGACATCCCGCTACTCGCCCGCGTACGCCCTCTCCAGCGCGGCGGCGTCCAGCTTGCCCATGCCCATCATGGCCTGGGTGGCGCGCACCGCCTTCTCCGGGTCCGGGTCGGCGATCATGTCGAGCAGCGGGGCGTAGACGACCTGCCAGGAGACGCCGTACCTGTCCTTGAGCCAGCCGCAGGGTCCGCCCTCGCCGCCGTTCTCGGTGAGCTTCGTCCAGTAGTGGTCGATCTCCTCCTGGCCGGAGCAGAGGATCTGGAAGGAGATCGCCTCGTTGAAGGTGAACTCGGGGCCGCCGTTGAGAGCGACGAACTTCTGGCCGTTGGCCGTGAACTCCGCGGTCAGCACCGCGCCGGCCGGTCCGGGCCCGCCCTCCGGCCAGCGGACGACGCGCCCGATGGCGGCGTCCTTGAAGACGGACACGTAGTAGTGCGCGGCCTGCTCCGCGTGGCCGTCGAACCAGAGACACGTGGTGAATCCGGCGGTGGTCATGAGCGCCTCCTGGGCGTGAACGTGGCTGTGGAACCGGGCGTGGAACGCCGTCACGCAGGGGGACCGCTCCCCGGCGCGGAACTCATCGGTCCGCCCGCCTCATCATCCGGACGGGTGAGGGAACTCCCCTCCGGCATCCGCCGGCGGCACGAGGCGGAGCGCACCGAGGACCCGGTGCGCTGGACGGAGTTCGACCGGGGCGGCCACTGCGCGGCCATGGAGGAGCCGGACCTGCTGGTGGACGACGTCCGGGCGTCCTTCCGGCAGCTGCGGGAGAAGTGCCCCAGGGGCAGCGGGTCAGGCGGGCGAACCGGTCAGGCGGCCAGGCAGAGCCCCTGGTACGGCCGGCTCGGCGCGGCGACGGGCCGATGAAGTGCGGTGGCGGGCCGGTCGCGCTCGGCCGTGCGCCGGGCCAGCTCGCCGTGCGCCAGCGACAGCAGGTCGCCGAGGCCCAGGCCGAGGGCGTGGGCCGCGGCGGCCAGCACCTCGGACGAGGCCTCCTTGCGGCCCCGCTCGACCTCCGACAGATACGGCAGCGAGATCCGGGCCGCGTCGGCCACGTCCTTGAGCGTGCGCTCCTGCGCCTGCCGCTCCCGGCGCAGCACCTCCCCGACCAGATCCCGCCACAGGGGCTCCCGGGGGGCGGGCTCGCCGTCCGGCACGTCCGGGCGGACGGGCGCCGGCCGCAGGGGGACCACTCGGGCTTCCTCGCTCAGCGGGTTGCTCATCCCGTCAGCCTAGGAGCGGTACGGTGCGGGACAAGGGCGCGGCGTTCCGCCCTCAGGGAAACCCGGGCCGGAACGGCCGTTTCGCGCCACCGTGGCGCGACGGACGCATGCGCGCCGTCACCGGGGGTACCCGGGCCGTGAGCGGCTCCGCGGCAGGAATAACCCGCCGCACATCGGGTACCCGCAGGGCACGCGACCTGTGTCCGGGGCCGACCGAGCCGCCGTACAGGGAGACGTCGAACCGTGACTTTCGTGGGAGAGGTAATGAACACCGCCGCCGGGATCCGGTCGGAAGCAGAGGTCGTCGAGCAGACCGAGCAGGACAGGACGGGCGAGGGATCACTGCCTGGCATCGCGGACCCCGCGTCCGTCGCCCCGCGGGACGCACGGGAGCTGTCCCGCCAGTTCTTCCGCCGGCTGACCGAGCTGGAGGAGGGGACGCACGAGTACCAGTACGCGCGCAACACGCTCATCGAGATGAACATGTCGCTGGTGCGGTTCGCGGCCGGGCGGTTCCGGGGCCGCGGCGACGACATGGAGGACATCGTCCAGACCGGCATGATCGGCCTGATCAAGGCCATCGACCGGTTCGACCTGGCACGCGAGGTCGAGTTCACCTCCTTCGCGCTGCCGTACATCGTCGGCGAGATCAAGCGGTTCTTCCGGGACACCACCTGGGCCGTCCATGTGCCGCGCCGGCTCCAGGAGCTGCGGGTGGAGCTGGCCAAGGCGCGTGAGGAGCTGTCCAGCCGGCTGGACCGGGACCCGACGGTCGCCGAACTGGCCACGCTGATGAACATCTCCGAGGACGAGGTGGTCGAGGCCCAGATCGCCTCGAACGGCTACAACTCCGCCTCCCTGGACGCCGCGCTCACCGGCGACGGCCCCGAGGACGGCGAGGCCGTGCTCGCCGACTTCATCGGTGTGGAGGAGGAGGGGCTGCGGCTCGTCGAGGACTTCCACGCGCTGGCCCCGCTCATGGCGGAGCTGAGCGAGCGTGACCGGCAGATCATCCACCTGCGGTTCGTGGAGGAGGCCACCCAGGCGGAGATCGGGGAGCGGCTGGGATGCTCCCAGATGCACGTCTCCCGCCTGATCAAGCGGATCATCACCCGGCTGCGGCAGGGGATGCTCGGCGAACTCGGCTGCGCCTGACATCCCGGTCGGGCCGGCGTCCTGGCGTCGGCCCGACGTGGCAGTGCCGGTGTCTCAGTCGTTCCGGGGCGGGCCGTCCCCGTTCCGCCGGAGCGGGAAGACGGCCCGCACGCGTTTGCCCACGGGCACCCGCTCGACGGTGACCTCCGAGGCCAGGGCGTGCACGATCTCCAGCCCGTGCCGTCCGACGCGCTCGGGGTCCTTCGGGTACCGGCGGGGCAGGGCGGTGCTGCTGTCGTACACGGACACCGCGACCGAGGTGTCCGTGCCCTCCAGCTCCAGGATGTAGGGGCCGTTGCTGTGCCGGTCGGCGTTGGTGACCAGTTCGCTCACCATCAGCAGCAGCTCGCCGTCGGCCCGGCCGTCGGCGGTGGCGCACCATTCGGTGCGCAGTTGCTGGAGGAACTGGGCCGCGAAGGCGCGCGCGTCGGCGATGCATCCGGGTTCGCCGGTGTAGTGCGCCGCGCGCCGCAGCGGCTCCACGGGTACGTCGAAACCAGTCGGTATCACTGCCCCGCCCAGGTGATTGGTCATGCTGTCTCTCTCGGAAACCCGGTCCGGCCGGTCGCTGTTGCACCAGTCCTCGTACCCCGAGCCCGGCCCGCCAGTCCACCGGATGCGTTCGCCGACCGCGCACAGTGGCCAGGGTCACGGCGCACGCCGGCCACGGGAGGCCGGGAGGGGCCGGGGCGACGGCTCACGGCTCGCTCACGACTCGGCGGGTTGCCGACCTGTCTGCGCCGGCTGCCCGCCGGTCTCCTGCGGCTGCCGGCTGGTGGTCTCCCCCGGCTGCTGACCGGTCGTCTCCGGGGCCACCGGACCGGACGTGGGCGCCTCCTGGGAACCGGCCGAGGACGGCGGCGTGACGGGCGACCTCTCCGTCGCCGGGGAGCCGGGCGATCCGGGCGATCCGGGCGATCCGGGCTCCGGAGCCGACGGCTCGGAGGACGAGGGCTTGGTCGGCGGGGTCGCGGGCTCCGGAGTCTTCTCGGTCGACGGAGTCCGGGTCGCCGGGGTCTTCTCCGACGGGGTCTTCTCGGACGAGGTCTTCTCCGTCGACGGCGTCTTCTCCGACGGCGTCCTCTCGGACGACGGGGTCTTCTCCGACGACGGAGTCTTCTCGCTCGGCGGTGACGTGGTCTCCGGCGAGGTCGTCCCCGGCGACGAGGACGACTCCGAGGACGGCGACGGCTCCTTGCTGGACGTCCAGGCCGCCGGCCGCCAGGTCCTCCACGGCCGCCCGGTGGTCGGCCAGCGCCTGCTCGGCACGGGCCAGCAGGGGCCGAGGATCGGCGGCGCCGTCGGTCTGGTCGGCGGCGGGAGGGTCCTCGGGTACGGCGACGAGGAGGCGGCCGTCGACCCAGGCGGACCAGCCGTTGGCACAGCGGATGTACCCCCAGTCGCCGCGCCGCTCCACGAGCTGGACCGGCAGCAGCGGGTCCAGGGGCACCGTGGGCCGGGCCGGGTCCGGGGGGTCCCAGCGGGCATCCCGCGCGGCGGGACGAGGTGCGTGGGCCGGAATCCGGGAGCGGTCATCGCGTGCCCGCTTCCGTATCACGGCTGCCGGCTTCCCCCTCACGGACGGCACCACCAGCTAGGGCAGCGCGCATGCCTGAATTCTATCGATTCGTCCACTCGGCCGCCCCGCGCCGGGGGCGGGGCGGTGGCGGGTCAGGCGACGGGTACGACAAGGGCCGGGATGGTGCGCTGCATGCGCAGCGCGTCGACGGACTCCGCGAGCAGTTCGTACTCGGTCGTGTCGTCACCGGTCGCGATCCGTACCAGCCTCCCCGCGGCCAGCTCGTCGGCGACCAGCTCCTGCTGGGCCGGGTCGCCGCACCACGCGCGCAGGACGGCCGGCACGTCGGGCACGGTGTCCGCGACCGGGACGAGCGCGCCCGGCGGGAAGTGCCCGGCCTCGGGCCGCGGGTCGAGGCGGTCGGCGATCCAGTTGGCACGGTCGCGCAGCCACCACAGGGCGAGGGCCAGGGTGGGCGCGCGGTAGGTGCCCAGGGGCACGCCGACGCGCTGCCCCCCGCAGGTGCCGTACGCGGTGACATGGCACAGGAACTCGTCGTGCATGCGCACTCCCCCGTCGCGTCGTTCGCCTGCCGGCTGGCCTCTCTTTCGGTGCGGCTCGTCCGCGGTGCGGCCGTGTGCGGTGCGTGATCGGAACCTCGCTGGAAGTGAAGTCCTCACAGTCGAGTATGTTCACTACTGAACCACTGTCACCATGACTTTCCGGCCAGTCTCCTGGCATATTCAGCGCCTGTTCTGGCCGAAACGAGGCGGGCCGTCGCCCCTCCGCCATGACCCCGGAGGTAATCGACCCGGCGCACACTCCTCCCGCATGGTGGTCACACCGGATCGGCGAACCCCGGATCCGGGACCTGACCAGCAGAGACGACCTCGATGGAGGATGCTTCACCATGGCCGTGCACACCGACCGTCACGAGAACGCCGTCGCCCGTTACTTCGAGGCCTGGAACGCCACCCGGCCGGAGGACGTCGAGAAGGCCGTCGCCGCCGCCTGGACCGAGGACGGCGGCTACACCGACCCGCTCGTGGACGTCCGCGGGCACGAGCAGATCGCGGCCGTGATCGCGGCGGCCCACGAGCAGTTCCCGGGTTTCGTGTTCCGCCCGCTCGGCGCGGTCGACGGCCACCACGACACCGCGCGCTTCGGCTGGGAGCTGGTGAACCAGAAGGACGGCTCCGCGCCGGTGGCGGGGTTCGACGTGGTCACGCTGGACGACGAGGGCCGCATCCGGCAGGTGCTGGGATTCCTGGACCGGGTACCGGCGGGCGCCTGACGAGACCGGTTCCGTCACGTTCGGCGAGGGCGACGGGGGACGGTACGACTGAGGGAGCGGCCGCGGTCGTCGCAGCCGCTCCCCCTGGACCGTCCGGTGCTACGGCCGGACGATCCCGTCGATCCGCGCCAGCTCGTCGGCGTCGAAGTCGAGGTTGCCGATGGCCGCGACGCTGTCCTCGATCTGCCGCGGGCTGCTCGCGCCGACCAGGGCGGACGTCACCCGGCCGCCGCGCAGCACCCAGGCGAGGGCGAGCTGGGCCAGGGTCTGGCCGCGGGACTTGGCGATCTCGTCCAGCGCGCGCAGCCGGGCGACCAGGTCCTCGGTGACCGCGTCCGAGTTCAGGAACGGGCTGTCGCTCGCGGCCCGGGAGTCCTCGGGGATGCCGTCGAGGTAGCGGCCGGTGAGCAGGCCCTGCTCCAGCGGGGAGTACACGATGGAGCCGACCTGGAGCTCGTCCAGGGCGTCGAGCAGGCCCTGGTCCTCGGGGCGCCGGTCGAGCATCGAGTAGCGGGGCTGGTGGATGAGGAGCGGCGTGCCCAGCTCGCCGAGGATGCGGGCGGCCTCGCGGGTCTGCTCGGCGGAGTAGTTGGAGACCCCGACATAGAGGGCCTTGCCCTGCTGCACCGCCGTGTGCAGGGCGCCCATCGTCTCCTCCAGGGGAGTGTCCGGGTCGAAGCGGTGCGAGTAGAAGATGTCGACGTAGTCCAGGCCCATCCGGGTGAGGCTCTGGTCGAGCGAGGACAGCAGGTACTTGCGCGAGCCCCACTCGCCGTACGGGCCGGGCCACATCAGGTAGCCGGCCTTGGTGGAGATCACCAGTTCGTCGCGGTAACGGGCGAAGTCCGCCTTCAGCGCCTCGCCGAAGGCGGACTCGGCGGCGCCGGGCGGCGGGCCGTAGTTGTTCGCGAGGTCGAAGTGGGTGACGCCGAGGTCGAAGGCGCGGCGGAGGATGGCCCGCTGGGTCTCCACGGGCCGGTCGGGCCCGAAGTTGTGCCACAGGCCGAGCGACAGGGCGGGGAGCTTCAGGCCGCTGCGTCCGGTGCGCCGGTAGGGCATGTCGGCGTAGCGGTCGGGGTGTGCGGTGTACAACGCGACTCCAGAGGGGTTGGCACACGATCTACCGGTGCCACTCTTCCCCGGGCGGCGGGCAGCGGTCCAACAGAAGAATCCGATGGAATTCAGCGGATACGCTTCTCAATCATGGAACTGCGCCATCTCCAGCACTTCGTCGCGGTCGCCGAGGACCAGCATTTCACCCGGGCCGCCGAACGCCTGATGGTGTCCCAGTCGGGTCTGTCGGCGTCCATCCGGGCGCTGGAGCGGGAGCTGCGGGCGCCGCTGTTCGTGCGGACCACCCGCCGGGTGACGCTCACCGAGGCCGGGCGCGCGCTGCTGGTGGAGGCCGAACGGATCCTGGCGCAGGTGCGCTCCGCGCACGAGGCGGTGGCCGCGGTGCAGGGTGTGCTGCGGGGCACACTGGCCCTCGGCACCGAGCAGTGCATCGCCGGGGTGCACGTGGCCCGGCTGCTGGCGGCCTTCCGCGGCCGGCACCCGGATGTGGAGATCCGGCTGCGGCAGGCCGGCTCCGGCGCGCTGGCCGAGGAGGTCGCGGCCGGGCGGCTCGACCTCGCCTTCGCCTACCGCACCCAGGCCGACAGCGACCAGCTGCGCTCGGTCTCACTGACCAGCGAGCCCATGACCGTGCTGTGCCACCCGAGCCACCGCCTGGCCTCCGCCCCGGCCGTGCTCGGCCCGGCGGATCTCGCCGGGGAGGTCTTCGTCGACTTCCACCCCGACTGGGGTCCGCGCCGCACCACCGACGCCGCGTTCGCCGCGGCCGGCGTCCGGCGCACGGTCGCGCTGGAGGTCAACGACGTGCACAGCCTGCTGGACCTGGTGGACGAGAACCTGGGGATCGCCGTCGTACCCCGGCACTTCCGGCACAAGCGGCCGGTGCTCACGGCGCTCCCGCTGAAGGGCGCGGACGAGCCGGAGTACGAGACGGTCGCCCTGCTGCCGCCGGAACGGGCCACGAGCCCGGCCGCGCGAGCGCTGGTCACCCTGCTCGAAACGGGGGTCCTTGCCGCGCCCTCGGACGAGCTGCGGTGACGGCGGCCGGGAACCGTTCACGTCAGCCGACGAGGCGTCACCTCCCGGCGGCTCACGGCCGGTGGCGCGGAGACGGCCGCCGGGGCGGGTGCGGTCGGGGCCGTCGGGGAAGCCGGGTTCCGGGCGCGTGAGCGTCGGTGATTTGCGATGGTGGACGGTATGCATGCGAAGGACGTCCTCATCGACGGCTACGGCCGCATCCAGGAAGAAGTCCATGCCGCCCTCGACGGCCTCGGCCCGGACGAGCTGCACCAGCGCCCGGCCGCCGGCGCCAACTCCATCGCCTGGCTGGTCTGGCACCTCACGCGGGTGCAGGACGACCACATCGCCGACGCCTTCGACCTGGACCAGGTGTGGCTCGCGCAGGGCTGGCAGAAGCGTTTCGGCCTCGACCTGCCCCGGCACGACACGGGGTACGCGCACACCCCCGCCAAGGTCGCGAAGGTGCGGGTGACGTCGGTGGACCTGCTGACCGGGTACTACGACGCCGTCCACGAACAGACCCTCGGCTGCCTGCGCGCGCTGGCCGCCAAGGATCTGGAACGCATCGTGGACGAACGCTGGGACCCCCCGGTGTCGCTGGGGGTGCGCCTGGTGAGCGTCCTGTCCGACGACCTTCAGCACATCGGACAGGCCGCCTATCTCAGGGGGCTGCTTCAGAGCGCGGGCGCGTAACCCGGCAGGACCACGTCCTCGATGAGGGCCTTGCGCTCGTCGAACGGGATGAACGCGCTCTTGAGGGCGTTCACCGTGACGGTGCGCAGGTCCTCGACGGTCCAGCCCGCCTGCTCCACGAGCAGGGCCATCTCGCGGGTCATGGTCGTGCCGGACACCAGACGGTTGTCGGTGTTCAGGGTGACCCGGAAGCCCAGGTCCTTCAGGGCAGTGATCGGGTGCTCGGCGATCGACGTCGCGCAGCCCGTCTGGAGGTTGGAGGTGGGGCACATCTCCAGGGCGATACGGCGGTCGCGCACCCAGGAGGCGAGACGGCCGAGCTTGCCGGCCGCGAGGTCGGGGATGTCCTCGGTGATGCGGACACCGTGGCCGATGCGCTGGGCTCCGCAGACCTGGACCGCCTGGTGGATGCTGGGCAGGCCGTGCGCCTCGCCGGCGTGGATGGTGAACGGCACGCTCTCGCGGCGCAGGTGCTCGAAGGCGTCGAGGTGGTCGGCCGGCGGGAAGCCGTCCTCGGCGCCGGCGATGTCGAAGCCGACGACGCCCGCGTCGCGGTAGGCGACGGCCAGGTCGGCGGCCTCGCGGACGCGGTCGAACATGCGCATGCCGCACAGCAGGGTGCCGACGCGGACGGGGGTGCCGGCGGCGGCCGCCTTCGCCATACCGGCGGCGAGACCTTCCTGCACGGTCTCCACGACCTCGCTCATCGTGAGCCCGCCGCTCGTGTTCAGCTCGGGGGCGTAGCGGACCTCGGCGTAGACGACACCGTCGGCGGCGAGGTCGAGGACGTACTCCTCCGCCGTGCGCAGCAGGCCCTCGCGGGTCTGCATGACGGCGAGGGTGTGCTCGAACGTGGCTATGTACCGGACCAGGTCGCCCGAGTTGGCGGCCTCGACGTACCAGGCGGCCAGCTCGTCGGGGTCGGTGGTGGGCAGTGTGTGGCCGACCGCGGCCGCGAGCTCGACGACGGTGGCGGGGCGCAGGCCGCCGTCGAGGTGGTCGTGCAGGACGGCCTTGGGGAGCCGGCGGAGGGTCTCGGTGTCGATGCGGGACGCGGTCATGGGCGTTTCGTTTCCTCGGGTCCTCGGGCAGGTGGTGCGGTGGTGGATCAGTGGCCGGCGGGCTGGAGCAGGTCCCAGCGGTTGCCGTACAGGTCCTGGAAGACGGCGACCGTGCCGTACGGCTCGTGGCGCGGCTCCTCCAGGAAGGTCACGCCGGCGGCGGTCATCCGGGCGTGGTCGCGGGCGAAGTCGTCGGTGTGCAGGAAGAAGCCGACGCGCCCGCCGGTCTGGTCGCCGACGCGGGCCCGCTGCTCGTCGCCCTTCGCGCGGGCCAGCAGCAGCCCGGGGCCGTCGCCCCCGGGCTCCACGACGACCCAGCGCGAGCCGTCGGGGCGCGGGGCGTCCTCGACGAGACGGAACCCGAGGGCTTCGGTGTAGAAGCGGATGGCCTCGTCGTAGTCGTGCACGACGAGGGTGACCAGGGCGACGCGACGCATGGTGACCTTCCGGCAGGGGTGGTTAGCCGGTGAGGTTATACGTAAAACTTCCCGGACGCCAGTCTCGGTCTACGCGCGTTGCGAGGCGGGGTCGGCGAGGGCGCCGGGTGGGGGCACATGGGGGCGCCCATGCGGGTGGGTGCGGAGTTCGTGGGTGCGGTTCACCGTCGCCGAGCGGGACTCCCATGTGCCCCCGGCGGGTCCGCAGGGCGCAGCCGAGCGCTCCCCACGACTCGCCGGGCAGGGCCCCTGCCGGTCGCCAGGTGGATGCGCACGCGCGCCGCCGAGGGTCGGCACGCGCCCCGCCAGCGGTTTCCTCGCGGCCGGGTGAGCAGTCTGCTGGGCGCCGGACGGAGGGGCTCGCACGCCACGCAGCCAGACCTTTCCCTCCCGGCCAGGCGAGCAGACCACTCGGCGCCGGACGCAGGGGCTCGCACCCCACACAGCCACACCCTTCCCTCCCGGCCAGGCGAGCAGACCACTCGGCGCCGGACGGAAGGTCTCACACCCTCTCGGCCAGGTAAGCAGACCCCTGTGCGTCAGACGGAGGGTCCCGCACGCGCAGTCAGGCCTTTCCCTCCCGGGCCGTCGCGTGTCGGGCAGGGGCAGGCGCCGCGTGGCGGCCGTCGGTCTTGTGCCTGCTCTCCGTGTTCCCGCGGGGCGGAGGTGTGTCCTTCAGGGGCTTTCGTCGCCCTGTGCGATCTCCACACGGTGGTGGACGTCGGCCGTTGCGGTGGCCGAGGCCACGCAGGACAGGGCGGTGCAGGCGAGGAGGAGTGCGGAGATCGCGCGGGCGGTGCGGGCGCGGGGGGCGGTCAGCAGGGCCTGGACGCGGTGGGGGACGGGGCCCGTGGCCGCGCCGGGCGCGAAGCCGGGGCGTGCGGTCCGGGCGGCCTGCCCGGCGAGGGCGGCGCGCGCGATGGCGCGGGCGGTCAGGCGCCGGTCGCCGACCGAGACGGCGGCGGCCTCGTCTGCGGCGCGCTCGGCGGCCAGCCGGATCGTCGCGCGGACCGGGCGCAGCGCGGGGTGACACTGCGCCGCGAACTCGGCGGCGGCGAGGGCGTAGTGGTGGCGGCCCGCGGTGTGCGCCCGCTCGTGGGCGAGCAGCGCCTCCCGCTCGGGACCGTCCAGGCAGCGCAGCATCGCCGTGGTGACGACGACCCGGTGCGGGCGGCCCGGCAGGGCGTAGGCGTCCGGGTGGGGCGAGTCGACCACGCACAGGTCACCGGCGACGGCCCCGCGCGCGGCCTCCGCACGCGCCGCCCGCAAGGCACGGGCCTGGCCCAGGACCGAGCGGACGAGGCTCCCGCAGCACCCGGCCAGCGCGCCGACCGAGGCGATGGCGGCCGGGACGACGAAGACGTCGGAGGCGGTGCGCAGCGGATGGACCAGGTCGCCGAGCGCGGCGAAGAGCGGCAGCTTCAGCAGCCCGGTCAGGACGAATGTGCCGAGCGCCAGCGTCGAGCAGCCGGCGAGGAGCACCGCGCAGCCGGTGACGGACCACAGGGCGGCGACCGGGGTCACCCGGTCCAGGGTCCGGCGGGCCAGGGGCGGCAGGGCGCACGGCAACAGCAGCGGCAGCAGAAGCAGGGCGGTCATCGGCCGTCGGATTCGAGCAGGTCGCGCAGGATGCGTTCGTCGTCCGGGCTGAGCTGGGCAACGAAGCGGGCGAGGACCGTCTCGCGGTCGCTGTCCCGGTCCAGTTCGCTGTGCATCCGGCGGGCGGTGAGGCCGTGGGCGTCCTGGACGTCCTGGGCGGGGAAGTAGGCGTACCCGCGGCCCTGGCGCCGCCGGTGGACGACGCCCTTGTCGTGCAGGCGGGTGAGGATCGTCGTCACCGTCGTACGGGCGAGGTCCGCACCCAGGCTCAGCTGGACCTGGCCGGGGGTCTGGGGTGCGCCGGCGGCCCAGAGCGCGGCCAGGACGCTCGCTTCGAGCTCGCCGGCCGGCCGGCGTTCGTCCTTGGCATCGGTCATGGGGAGGTTCTTCACCCGTCTTCGTGTTGCGGTCGTCTTCGTGTTGCGGTCGTCTTCGTGTGCGGTCCAGCGGGGCGTCTACGCCATCGTAGTCAGCCGGCGCCGGCCCTGGTCGCCCGCCGTCATGATCATGCGGCCGGGTACGGCTCGCTCCCGGACGCACCCGGGACCTGGTCGTCCTCAGGGGGGCGCGCCTGCGGCTCCTCGGCGCCGATCACCCGCCCGAGGTCGCGCCACCGACCCGTTCACCGCGTGACGCCGACCGCCGGTCAGCCCGCCTGCGCGCGGGCATCGTCGAGCCGTGCCAGCTCCTCCTCGGTGAGCCGCAGCGCGCCGGCGGCGACGTTCTCGACCAGGTGGTCGGGGTTGCCGGTGCCAGGGATGGCGAGG
The DNA here is from genome assembly GCF_040678315.1 of Streptomyces sp. NPDC052721. Classification (NCBI taxonomy): domain Bacteria; kingdom Bacillati; phylum Actinomycetota; class Actinomycetes; order Kitasatosporales; family Streptomycetaceae; genus Streptomyces; species Streptomyces sp. NPDC052721. Next base: position 21,773 of record NZ_JBFATL010000038.1, read on the forward strand.
ACGTGCGGGCCCTGGTGCAGGGTCCAGGCGATCCGGACCTGTGCGGGGCTCACCCCGTGGGCCCGGGCGACGGAGAGCACCGCGTCGTCGTGGGCGGTCGTCGCACCGCGCTCTGCGGTCTCTCCGGCCACGGCGTAGAAGGGGACGAAGGCGATGCCGTGCTCGCCGCACAGCCGCAGCACCTCGTCGTCCACGGGACCGGGCCGGTCCACGGCGTACCGGTTCTGCACGGACACCACCGGCGCGATCTCCAGCGCCTCGGCGAGGTGCCGGGGTTCGACGCCGGAGATCCCGAGGTGCCGGATCAGACCGGCCTCGCGCAGTTCGGCGAGGGCGCCGAAGTGTTCGGCGATGGAGTCCTGGCGCATCCGGCGGAGATGGACCAGGTCGAGATGGTCCCGCCCGAGCTGGCGCAGGTTCTCCTCGACGTGCCCGCGCAGCTGGTCGGGCCGGGCGGAGGTGCCCCACTCGCCGTGGTGGTCGCGGTAGGGGCCGACCTTCGTGGCGATGACCAGGTCGTCGGGGTACGGGGACAGCGCGGTGTTGATGAGTTCGTTGGCGGACCGCAGCGACGAGAAGTAGAAGGCCGCCGTGTCGATGTGGTTGACACCCAGCTCGACCGCCTTGCGCAGGACGGCGAGGGACCGTTGCCGGTCGCTCGGGGTGCCGAGGTGGAAGGCGGCGCTGCCCGTCAGCCGCATCGCGCCGAAGCCGATGCGGTGGACGGGCAGGTCGCCGAGTTTCCAGGTGCCGGAGGCGTGTGCGGTGATCGTGTCTGCAGTCATCGGCGGAGTCTCGCACACGGCACCCGTCCGGTCCTCGCGGTCCGTCAGCAGTACAGGTTGGCGCCCGGCGAGACCCCGAGGATCTGGGCGAAGCGCTGGTAGGCGGAGACCCGGCTCTGCACCTGGGCGGGGTTCTTGCCGTCGCACTCCAGCGAGCCGTTGATGCTGCGTATGGTCTGCCCGAACCCGGCACCGTTCACCATGGCGTTGTGCGCGGTCATGCTGCCGGGCCCGGTCTGGGTGTTCCAGTACCACAGGCCGGTCTTCCAGGCCACGGACGCGTTGTTCTGCACGAGAGAGGGGTTGTTGAGCAGGTCGATGCCGAGCGCGTCGCCGGCGGCCTTGTAGTTGAAGTTCCAGGAGAGCTGGATGGGGCCGCGCCCGTAGTAGGCGGCCTGGCCGGCCGGACAGCCGTACGGCCGGCTCCAGTCGCAGTAGTGCGGATAGTTGGCGGTGTTCTGCTCGACCACGTACACCAGGCCGCCGGTCTCGTGGCTGACGTTGGCGAGGAAGGCGGCGGCCTCCTGCTTCTTCACGGTGTCGCTGCCGGTGTTCGCGAAGGGGGGGTAGGCGCCGAGGGCGGCGGTGAGACCGCTGTAGATGTAGAAGGGGTTCCGGTTCGGGAACATCTGGTTGAACTGCGCCTCGCTGACGACGAAGCCGGCGGCGGAGGCCGTGGGGGCCGCCTGGAGCACCAGGGCGGAGGTGCCCAGGGCGAGCGAGGTCAGGAGTGCGGCGATGCGGTGCCTCAACATGGACCAACTCCTTTGTGCGGCACGGCCGCACCCACGGAGGTGGGCACGGCCGTGGTGGGGGGTTGGGCACACTCAACCGCCTTGGTCTGTACCAGTCAAGGGTGTAGACCAGTCAATCGTTGATCGGTTGCGTCGGCGAATTCCAGCGACGCGTGGAGGAGTTGGGCACACGGAGATCGGCCCGACCGCGCACGCGCGGCCGCGCCCGGAACTCAGGAGGAGGTCAGCGCAGCGGCTTCGACAGCACCGCCTTGCGGTGACTGAACGTCTCGATGGAGTAGCGGCCGTGGTAGCTGCCCATGCCGCTCTCCCCCACCCCGCCGAACGGCAGGTCGGAGACGGTGAGATGGGCGAGGGGCAGGCCGTGGCCGAGGCCGCCCGAGGAGGTCTCGGCGGCGATGCGGTCACGGGTCTCGGCGGACTCGCTGAAGACGTACAGGGCGAGCGGCTTGTCGCGGTCGTTGATGAAGTCGATCGCCTCGTCCAGGCCGGGCACGGTGACGATCGGCAGGACCGGGCCGAAGATCTCCTCTTGCATGACGGGCGACTTCGGGTCGACGTCCGCGAGGACGGTGGGCGCGATGTACTTCGCCGCCCGGTCGCCGACGCCGCCGACGACGGCGCGGCCCGAGTCGAGCAGGGCGGAAAGCCGGTCGAAATGGCGCTCGTTGACGATCCGGCCGTACTCCTCGGAGCGCTGCGGGTCCGCGCCGAACAGACCCTCGATCGCGCGGACCAGCGCGGCCTCCAGGGCGGTCGCGGTCTCCGGGTCGGTCAGCACGTAGTCGGGGGCGACACAGGTCTGGCCCGCGTTGAGGAACTTGCCCCGGGCGAGCCGGTCGGCGACCGTGTCCAGGTCGGTGCCGCGGTCCACGAACACCGGTGACTTGCCGCCCAGTTCGAGCGTGACCGGGGTGAGGTGCTCCGCGGCGGCCCGCATGACGACGCGGCCGACGGCGCCGTTGCCGGTGTAGAAGATGTGGTCGAAGCGCTCGGCCAGCAGGGCCGTGGTCTCCGGGACGCCGCCCTCGACGACGGCGACCGCGTCCGTGTCCAGATAGGCCGGGATCAGCTCGGCCAGGGCGGCGGAAGTGGCCGGGGCCAGCTCGCTCGGCTTGGCGACGACCGCGTTGCCGGAGGCCAGCGCGCCCACCATGGGGGCGAGCAGCAGCTGCGCCGGGTAGTTCCAGGGGGCGATGACGAGGACGACGCCCAGGGGGTCGTACTGCGTCCAGGCCGTGGCGTCGGCACCGAGGTGCGCCGGGACGGGCGCGGGCTCGGGGCGCAGCCAGTCCGCGAGGTGCTCCAGGGTGTGGTCGATCTCCCGGACCGTGAAGTCGATCTCGGTGCGGTAGGCCTCCGCGCTGCTCTTGCCGAGGTCGGCGTCGAGGGCGGCGGCGAGGTCGGCGCCGCGTTCTGAGAGCATCGCGCGCAGCCGGCGCAGCTGGCCGGTGCGCCATTCGACGGGCTTGGTCCGGCCGGCGGCGAAGGTGGCGCGCAGCCGGGCCACGATGTCGGCGGGCCGCTCGGGCAGAGAGTCGTTCACGGGTGCCTCACTGGGTGCACAGGCCGGTTCGTGCCGGGCCTGGGTTTCCGGTCGGTCAGGTGGAGAGGTCAGGCGTAGAAATCAGGTGTTTGCACCAGGTGTAGATACCAACCTTTCACAGCCTGAAGTTCATCCCGAAGCCGCGTCGGGGTGAGGAGGGTCACGTCCCCGTACGGCCCGGCTCCCGCCGTTCCGTCTCCTGTCGTCGGCGCCCCAGGTACGCGCGTTCGGCCTCGCTCGGCGCCAGCTCGGCGGCGTGGCCGTACTCCGCCGCCGCCTCGGCGGTCCGGTCCAGTCGGCGCAGCAGGTCGGCGCGGACGGCGTGCAGCACGTGGTACCGGCCGAGGCCGAGCGCGTCGACCAGCTCCAGGGCCGCCGCCGGCCCCTCGGTCTCGGCGACCGCGACGGCCCGGTTCAGGGCGACGACCGGGGACGGCGCCACGGCCATCAGCTGGTCGTAAAGGGCGAGGATCTGGCGCCAGTCCGTGGCGGCGGCGGTGGGCGCGTCGCTGTGCACCGCGTTGACGGCGGCCTGGATCTGGTACGGCCCCGGCCGGTTGCGGCGCAGACAGCGCCGGACCAGTTCCTGACCCTCGGCGATCAGCGCCCGGTCCCACCGGGCGCGGTCCTGCTCGGGCAGCGGGACGAGAACGCCGTCCGCGTCCCTCCGGGCCGGCCGCCGGGCCTCCACCAGCAGCATCAGCGCGAGCAGACCGGTGACCTCGGGTTCGTCCGGCATCAGCTCGGCGAGCAGCCGGCCGAGGCGCAGCGCCTCCGCGCACAGGGCGGGATCGCCCGTGTAGCCCTCGTTGAAGATCAGGTAGACGACGGCGAGGACGGCGGAGAGCCGGTCGGGCAGGTCGGCGTCGCGGGGCACGCGGTACGGGATGCCCGCGTCCCGGATCTTGGCCTTGGCCCGCACCAGCCGCTGGGCAAGGGTGGCCTCGGGCACCAGGAAGGCGCGGGCGATCTGCGCGGTGCTCAGGCCGCCGAGCAGCCGCAGGGTGAGCGCGACCCGGGACCGCGGGGCGAGCGCGGGGTGACAGCAGGTGAAGATCAGTCGGAGCCGGTCGTCGCGCACGGGGCCCTCCTCGGGCGGTGCGTCGGGGGCGTACAGCCGGGCGGCCTCGGCGTGCCGCGCGTTCCGGGAGGACTCCCGGCGCAGCCGGTCGACGGCCCGGTTGCGCGCGGTGGTGATGATCCAGCCGGCCGGGCTGGGCGGCACACCGGTCTCGGGCCACCGGGTCAGGGCCGTGGCGAAGGCGTCCTGGACCGCTTCCTCGGCGAGGTCGATGTCGCCGAGGAAGCGGACGAGGACGGCGACCGCGCGCCCGTACTCGGTGCGGAAGACGGCCTCGATGCCGGGGGCCTCGGCCATCGGTGCCGCTCCGCCGTCAGTGCTGGTCCACGAAGGGCCGTACCTCGATGGGCAGCGTGGTCGCGAGGGCGGCCTTGCGGCCCCACTCCAGGGCCTCGTCCAGGTCGGCGGCACGGATGAGGCACAGGCCGCCCAGGTACTCCTTGCCCTCGGCGTACGGGCCGTCGGTGACCAGCACGTCACCGTCCTGCGGGCGCAGCATGGTCGCGGTCTCCGGGCCGTGCAGACCGCCGGCGAAGACCCAGGCGCCGGCGGCGCGCAGTTCGTCGTTGAAGGCCTCGACGTTGCGCATGATCTCCGCGAGGGCTTCGGGACCGGGCGGCGTGGCGCCGGCCGGCTGGACCACGCTGAGCAGGTAGTGCTTCATGACGTCCTCCAAGGCGTCGTGCCCGGGGCGGGCTCTGTGTCACCTCCTACACGAACGGCCGGGCCCCGGATCGACACCGCGCGCCACGGCCGCGGAAAAAATTTCCGGAGCGCCGGAATGCCGGAGCGTCGGAATGCCGGGGTGCAGGCGTGCCGGGGTGCCGGATGACCGAGCGGAGGGGAAGAACGGAAGAATCTCCCGCATGGACCTCACCTCGCATCCGCTCGTCGTCCGCGCCCGCCGGCTCGCCACGGACCTGCTGATCCCCGAGGCCGAGCGGGTCGACCAGGAGTGGGTGCCCGCGGGCCATGTCGAGGCGGTGAAGCGGTCGGGGCTGCTCGGGGTGGCCGCGCCGGCGGAATACGGCGGCGCTGGGGCGCCGCCGGCCGTGCTGCGGGAGACCGCGGAGATCCTGGCCGGCGCGTGCTGTGCGACCTGGTTCGTGCAGACCCAGCACCACACGCCCGTGCAGACGCTGGCGCACAGCGGACTCCCGGTGCGGGAACGGCTGTTGGGCCCGCTGTCCCGTGGCGAGCTGCTGTCCGGGGTGGCGTACGCGCACCTGCGGTCGTATCCGCGCCGCCCGGTGCGGGTCCGCCGGGAGGGCACCGGCTGGCGGTTCGACGGCACCGTCCCCTGGTACACCGGGTGGGGCCTGAACGACGTGATGCTGCTGGCCGGGGTGACCGACTCCGACGAGGTGCTGTTCGCCTTCACCGAGGCACGCGAACAGCCTGGGCTGCGGGCCTCGCCGCCGATGCGGCTGGCGGCCCTCACCGCCGCGCGCACGGTGTCGCTGGAACTGGACGGCCTGTGGCTGCCCGCGGAGGCAGTGGCTCTGCACACGCCGTACGTCCGGTGGGCCGCCGGCGACCGGGTCAAGACCCTGACCACCAGCCCCGCGGTCTTCGGCGTGGCGGAGGCGGCGCTGTCCCTCCTGGACGACGAAACGGCCACCCCGCTCCGCTCCCGCCTGGCCGGTCTCCGCGAACGGGCCTACGCCCTGGCCGACGCTCCGGTTCCGGAGGCGTGGGGCGAGGAGCGGGGGACGGTGCGGGCCGAGGAGGCTGGGCATGGTCCGACGGTGCGGGATGAGGGGGCCGGGGAAGGCGCGGCGGTGCGGGGAGAAGGGGCCGGGGAAGGACTGGCGGAGGGTGAGCGGGCCGGGGGTGGCCGGGCGGTGCGGGGCCTGAGGGGCGGGGAAGAGGTGGGCGGGCGAGGGGGCCGGACCGGGGAGCGGGCCGGGGAGCGGGCTGGAGTCGGCCGGCGGGGCGGTGAACAGGCACCCGAAGCCGACTACCGGGGCGGGGAGCCAGCAGCCACACCGGACCACCGAGCGGGGCCACGGCCGACCGTGACCGACCACCGGGCCGGGGCGCGACCGACCGAACCCGACCACCGGGCCGGGGCACGGCCGCCCGGGTGGGACGACTGGGCCGAGGAGCGGCTGGCCGTGCGCGCGGAGGCGTACGAGGTGCTGCGTGCGGCCACCACCGCGGCGGTGGTGGCCGGCGGCGGCCGTGCGATGGCTCTGACGAGCCGCGCCCAGCGCCTGGCCCGGGAAGGGCTGTTCCTGCTGGTGCAGGGCCAGACGGCGGAATCGCGCGCGGCGCATCTGCGGGCGCTGAGCGGGGCGCCGGCCGCCACCGGGGAACGGGACCGAGCCGACGAACGCGACCGGACCTGAGAGCGGGACCGAGCCGACGAACGCGACCGGACCTGAGAGCGGGACCGGACCGCAGAGCCAGACCGAACCACAGAGCGCGACCCGACCACAGAGCGGGACCCGACCACGGAGCCAGACCCAACCCCCAGAGCCAGACCCGACCACAGAGCGGGACCCAACCCCCAGAGCCAGACCCGACCACAGAGCGGGACCCAACCCCAGAGCCAGACCGACAGGAGCAGTCGCTGCCGGCCGCCGTTCTGCTGTGGCGTGCGTACACGTCACCCCCCGGGCGACGACCGGTGGTCCAGGCCCGCGTCCGCGCCTTCGTTTCTCAGGAACGCGCGTCCGGCCAGAGGCGGTGGGCCGGCCGGCCCGCCACTCGCTTCAGCCCGCGAACGGCACCCGGGCCGATGCGGCAGTCCTGCCGTCAGGGTGTGCCCACAGCCCCTGTGCGGCGAGTCGCGGCAGGACGCCCTCGCCGAACCAGTAGGCCTCCTCCAGGTGCGGATACCCGGAGAGGACGAACTCGTCGATGCCGAGGGCGTGGTACTCCTTGATGCGCTCGGCGACCTCCTCATGGCTGCCGACCAGCGCCGTGCCCGCACCGCCGCGCACCAGCCCGATGCCGGCCCACAGGTTGGGGTGGATCTCCAGGCTCTTCCGGCTGCCGCCGTGCAGCGCGAGCATCCGCTGCTGCCCTTCCGACTCGCTGCGCGCGAGGCCCGTCTGGACGGCCCGTACGGTCTCCGGGTCGAATCCGTCGAGCAGCCGGTCCGCCTCCGCCCAGGCCTGCGCCGAGGTGTCCCGGGTGATGACGTGCAGCCGGATCCCGAAACGCGGGGTACGGCCGTGCTCCGCGGCGAGCTTCCGGATCCAGGCGATCTTCCCGGCGACCTGCGCGGGCGGTTCGCCCCAGGTGAGGTACACGTCGGCGTACCGGGCCGCGACCTCCCCGGCGGCGGGCGAGGAGCCGCCGAAGTACACCTCGGGGACCGGGTCGGGCAGCCGGCTGAGCCTCGCCTCCTCGACCCGGAGGTGCTCGCCGTGCAGGTCGACGCTCTTGCCGTCCCACAACTGCCGCACGATGTGCAGGAATTCACCGGTACGGCGGTAGCGGGCGTCCTTGTCGAGGAAGTCGCCGTAGGCCCGTTGTTCGTGGCTCTCGCCGCCGGTGACGACGTTGAGCAGCAGCCGTCCGCCGGTCTGCCGCTGGAAGGTGGACGCCATCTGGGCCGCGAGGGTGGGTGAGACGAAGCCGGGCCGGAAGGCGACCAGGAACTTCAGCCTCTCGGTGTGCTGGCTGACCATCGCGGTGGTCAGCCACGCGTCCTCGCACCAGGCGCCGGTCGGGGTGAGCGCGCCGGCGAAGCCCAGGTCTTCGGCGGCGCGGGCGATCTGGCTCAGGTAGGCGACGGTCGGCGGCCGGTCCCGTCCGGAAGCGGTCGCCGGGGTGCCGTGGCCACCGCCGACGACATGGCGGCTGTCGCCGTTGGTGGGCAGGAACCAGTGGAAGGTGAGGGACACGTGGGTCTCCGATCAGAGCAGGCCGTGCCGGGGCGGCCGGGTCGAGCGGTACGGCGCGAAGCGCCTCGCCGAGGGGCGGGGTATGGGGCGGGTACGGGCATCGACGGCCGGGGCCGTCAGCTCGCCGCCGCCAGCAGCCGGGTGCCGTCCAGGGCGGCGGCGAACTGGTCCACCACGTGCCCCAGGGCTTCGGCGGTGGTGGGCGCGAGGGTCACCGAGCCGTCGTCCCGCACCGTGATGTCCTTGTCGAGGGTGAACCAGCCCTGGACTATGTGCGCGGCACCCATGGAGTTCAACACCGGGCGCAGCGCGTAATCGATGGCGAGGACATGGGCGGTGGAGCCGCCGGTGGCGAGGGGCAGCACGGTCTTGCCGGTGAGCGCGTACTGCGGGAGCAGGTCCAGGAGCGCCTTGAGAACGCCGGAGTACGACGCCTTGTAGACGGGGGTGCCGACCACGACGCCGTCGGCGCGGGCGAACAGTCCGGTGGCCTCGACGACCGCGGGGTGCCGGAAGTCCGCGCCGAGCAGCGCCTCGGCCGGGACGGTACGGACGTCGAGCGGGATCACCTCGTGGCCCTGGGCGATGAGCCGCTGGTCCAGGTGGCGCAGCAGACGGCCGGTGCGCGAGGAGGCGGAGGGGCTGCCGGAGACGGACAGGACGGTGGCCATGGATGCCTCGTTTCTGGGGTGCGCCGGGCACGCGCGCACGGGGACGGGCGCCCGGTGAAGTCGGAGGGGAGCGGATTCCGGCTCGGCGGTCAGGTGGCGTGGGCGGGGACGGATTCCACTCCGGAGCCGGCCCTGGCGGCGATGCCGGCGCCGGGGAACCGGCAGGCGGATTTCCCGGGCGCTCCGGGCATGCGAAACGCAACGAGCTTCACGAACGTGAGGAATCCAGGAACCCAGGAGTTCCCGGACTCCGGGAAGTCCTGTTGCGGAATTGCCGGGCGGGATTTCCGGGCACGCCGAATTTCCGGCCAGGGCAGGGCGGAAGGCAGGCGAGCCAGTGCATGGGGAGCCCGACGGGACCGGCGGGGAAAACGCCGATCAGAGCGCGGGGCGACAGGAGGCGCTGGAGACGCGCGCGAGGTCGACATGGCGTCGCCGCGTGAGGTCCAGTCGCATTGTCATGCCGTGATCGTGGCAGCAGTCGGCGACGGCCGTCAAGGAAATCCCGACCGGTCTCGCATAGCGGACCATGGAATTGCGCGAAGAGTGGCAGGAAAGCGCCCCGGAAAAACCCCTGCGGGACCGAACGGCTCAGGCTCGGCCGTCCTCCTCCTGTGCCTCGACCACGACGAGGAACGCGTCCGATTGCAGGTCCATGACCACGGTCGCCGGTTCGCCCTCGGCGCGTCGGGCGGCGGCGTACTCCTCCGCGGGCCACGATCCACGCGGAGCCCCGGCGGGGAATCGCTCCAGCACCTTGGCACTCATGGCGGCGGACACCTCCGGTAGGTCGAAGGGAACGTACATCCTGTACTGCTCCGCCTGCCCCGGACCGCTGCGGACATGTCACCCCACCGACGGCTCCGCCGCCGTTCGGGCCGGTCCCGCGCCTCACCCGGCCGGTCTCCGGCACCCCAGGCAGGCCCCACGCCCGCCCGCCGGTCCCACGGCGACCGCCACGGCCACGGGCACGGGCACGGGAGCCACCTCGACCGCAGGGCCACCCCCCACCACCGTACCCAGAGCGCCCACTGCCCCCGCCCCTCCCCCGGAGCCGCACCATGACTGTCCCGGTCGTCCTCTTCACCGCCGGCCTGCGCCTGCACGACCACCCGCCCCTGCGGGCCGCGCTGAACGGGCTGCGGGAGCGGCGGCTGCGGCGCGCTCCGGAGGCCCGCGGACGGCGGCTGGCGCGTCCACGAGTCCGTGACCCCGGCGGTGGCGCCCGGCGCGGTGACCCCGGCCGCCTCGGACCACTTCGCGGTGTCCACGCCGTACTTCCGGCACTGGTCGGGGCAGCGGTTGCGGGGCGTCCTCTACGCGCCCCGCTCGGTCCGTGTGCCGCCGGGCATCGGCTCCGGGGAACTGCCGTCGCGGCCCACGCTGTCGGGGATCTCGCCGGGTCTGGCCGAGGGCGGCGACGCGGCCGGCCGGACGCGGCCGGCGGCCTGGCTCCGCTGCCGTGTCGCAGCCTACGCGGAGCGGCACGACGACCTGGCCGGGGACGCGACCTCCCGGCTCTCGCCGCACCTGCGTTTTCGGCACGCTCTCCCCCGTCGAGCTGGTCCACCGGGGGCGCCAGGGCGGGCGATCCGGGAGCGGAGGCGTCCGTGCGGCAGATCGCCTGGCGGGACCTCCACCGCCATGCACGAACGGGCCCGCCTGCTCAGCGCGGGCACGTACCCAGGCCTCCGGCCAGCTCTACACATAAGGAAGAAATAAGGGCAAACTGGAGTATGCGGCGCTTACGGCACGCCGCACCAGACGCGGTCTGGGCTCCAAAGTCGAAGGAGACGACTCATGGCCAACTTGCACAGGGGTGACATATCGAGCCACCCCGATGTCTCCGAAATGCGGGACCGCTACGCCCGCATGCTCGGCGGTCGTGATGTGGCACTCGTGGACGGGCCGGTCTTCCTGCTCGGCCTGTACTGCGCCGCCTCCCCGTGGATCCTGCACTACACGGCCAGCCAGCCCGCCCTCATGACCCACAACCTGATCATGGGCATCGCGATAGGCCTGCTGGCACTGGGATTCACCCGGGCACCCGAGCGCATGTACGGCCTGAGCTGGGCCATGTGCGCCCTGGGCATCTGGATGATCATCGCTCCGTGGATCGTGGGCAGCCGCCCGGACGCGGGCGTCATCGTCAACAACATCGTCATCGGAGCCCTGGCCCTCGTCCTCGGACTGCTGTGCGCCGGTACGGCGGCGAAGAGCGCCCCCAGGCCGTAGAAGAGCCTTGAAAGAGGAGACCGAGGAAAGGAAGGAAAGAACGCGGGCCGGTCCGCCCCGGGCGGACCGGCCTCCGCGTGCCTCCGTCCGCACGGCGGGGCGAAACCAGCCACGACCGCCAGAGCCGGACGGCACCCGTCATGACGACCGTCAGCGGGACGGCACCAGCCACGGCTCCTGCGGCAGGGTCCGGCCGGTCTCCAGCAGCGACTTCAGGTTGGACAGCACGGCCGGCCAGCCGGACGCGACGTCCGCGCGCTCGCCCTCGTCGTTGAGATCCTCGTGGGTGACGGTCAGCCGGACGATGTCCTCGTGCGGCCGGATTTCGAAGGTGACCCGGGAGTGCCGGTCCTCCTGCCCCTCCTGGTCGGGGGCGGCCCAGGTGGTCACCAGCCGGTTCGGCGGCTCGCTCTCCACGACGCGGCCGACCACGTCGGCGATGCCGGATCCGTCGGTGCGCACGTGCTCCCAGCGGGAACCGGGCCGCCAGTCGGAGACGTTGCGGTGCCCCCAGTAGGCGGCCGTCAGGTCGGCGTCGGTGAGCGCCTCCCAGACCTTCTCGGGTGTGCTCGCGATGTAGGTGACGTACACGAAACGGGGCTTGTCGGTCATGGCTTCCTCGGCTCGTCGCTTCACGGCGCCGAGCGCGGCGAGGCGCGGGCGCTCGAACTTGTCGATCCACCGCTCCTGGATCTCGTGGAGCGGTACGGGGTTGAGGTAGTGCAGCTTCTCCCGCCCCCGCCGCACCGTGCTGATCAGGTTGGCGGCCTCCAGGACGGCCAGGTGCTGGGTCACCGACTGGCGCGTCATGGCGATGCGCTCGCACAGCTCACCCAGGGTCTGGCCGTTGTTCTCGTGGAGCCGGTCGAGCAGGCGCCGGCGCGTGTCGTCGGCCAGCGCCTTGAAGACCTTGTCCATCCCGGTGTCGTCCTCCGATCGCACACTCGACGTTATGCAGGTATCTACCTGCATGTCAAGGAAGCCCATCCGAACCGGAGCGGTCAGCCGGTCACCGTGAAGGAGATCCACACGTCCGCAGGCAGATCCGGCCGGCCCGGCACCGGCCGCGGCTCGCGGGTCCACGCGTCGCCGGCCAGATCCTCGGCGACCCGCGGCCAGAAGCTCACCGCGGCCGGGTTGTCCTGCTGGAAGGCGATCTCCCACGGCCCGGGGTGCCGGGTGAGCACCTCGCGCACGGCCCGCAGCCCGATGCCCCGGCGCCGGGCGCCACGCACCACGAAGAAGCCGCTCAGCACGCGGACCGGACCGTCCAGCCCACGGACGAAGGCGAACCCGGCAGGGCGTTCTTCGCAGGTCAGCAGATACGGCGCCCAGCCCGGCTCCGTGAAGGCGTACGCCACGCGTTCACCGCGGAAGGTGCCGTCGGCGGCGGGCAGGAGGCCTGAGAACTCGGACAGATCGTGGCGGAACATCAGCCACAGCCGCTCGACGGCGGGCCGGTCTTCGGGGGTCGCGAGGCGGACGGTGACGTCCGCGGTCATGATGTCGGTCATGAACCAAAACCTCCCCGGCGGACTGCGGTCCGGCCGGGGAGGTGCGCTTCGATGCGGGGTAACTCTAGCTCATGCCAAGGGCGTTGCGCTGACCGCCCCCACGGGCTCCGCGCCGGGCTCCGCGCTGATCTCCTTCGGGCCGAACGGCCACACCTTCTCCAGCCGCGCCCAGATCAGGAAGGCCACGCCGCCGAGGGCCAGCCAGGCCAGGGACCACTCGATGGGATGACGGCCCGGGGAGTTCTTGTCGGCGTAACCGTAGATCACGCACCAGCCGACGAAGGCGACGACGCTCGGCACGGGGTACAGCCACATCCGGTACGGACGGGGCAGGTCCGGCCGGCGTCGGCGCAGGACCGTCAGCGCGACGATCTGGGCCAGTGCCTGGACGATGACCATCACCGTGGTGAGCAGTTGGATCAGGGTCGCGAGGTCGGTGTGGCGGCCGATCAGGAAGCCGACGGCGGTGATCACGCCCATGGTGGCGAGGCCGAGCATCGGGAAGCGGTGCCTCGGGTGCAGCTTCGCGTACGGGCGGAAGAAGACCCGGTCGCGAGCGGCGTCGTAGGGCACCCGGGAACCGCCGAGCAGGCCGGCGAAGACGGAGGCGAACGCGGTGATCAGGATCAGCACGGTCACCGTGTCGGCCGCACCCTTGCCCCAGGCCTCCTCCAGCACGGCGGAGGCCACCGAGGAGGAGGCGATGTCGTGCGGGTCGGTCATCCGGTGCCAGTCGACGACACCGAGGGTGCCGATCTGCAGCAGCAGGTAGATCGCCATGATGCCGAGGATCGACAAGAGGATGGAGCGCGGCAGGGTACGGCCGGGCTCCTTGATCTCGGCGCCCATGTAGGCGGTGGTGTTGTAACCGAGGTAGTCGTAGATGCCGATGGTCAGGCCCGCGGCGAAGCCGAGCCAGAAGTGGTTGCTCATCACATTGAAAGCCCCCGCCGGGTAGGTGAAGGCCATGTGTGGGCTGAAGTGAGTGGCGGCGGCGACGATCACCAGCAGCACCGAGGCGATCATCACGGTCCACATCACGGCGGTGATCCGGGCGATGTGCTCGATGCCGCGCCAGAGCAGGATCACCACCAGCGCGATGACGCCGAGGCCGATCAGATCGCCGGCGGTCTGCCCGAGGCCGGGCGCGAGGTAGCCCAGGTACTGGACGAAGCCGACCACGCCCGTGGACATGATCAGCGGGATGAAGAGCATCGCCGTCCACACGAACAGGAACGGCATCAGGCGGCCGGTGCGGTACTGGAAGGCCTGGCGCAGATAGAGGTAACTGCCGCCGGAGCCGGGCAGGGCGGCGCCCAGCTCGGCCCAGACCAGGCCGTCGCACAGCGCCAGGACCGCGCCGGCGACAAAGCCGATGACCGCCTGGGGGCCGCCGAACGCGGCGACCATCAGCGGGATCGTCACGAACGGCCCGATGCCGCACATCTGGCTCATGTTGATGGCCGTGGCCTGGAACAGACCGACACGGCGGACGAAACCACCCGGGGGTGGCGGGCTACCGGACATGGGGGACTCCTGACGCGACGGGCGCGCGACGCCCGGCGGAGGGTGACTGGCGGATAAAGTTAAGGAGCCTTACTAGAGGCGTCAAGTGTGCGACAGAAATGCACGAGAATGGTGCGATGCCCGCCAGCGACGTCGTAGAGCAGCCGGAACAGCCCTGGAGCCGCCGGCGTCTGCGCAGTACCAACGAGCGGCTGCTGCTGGACCGGCTGCGCGCGCTCGGCGCCGCCTCGCGCGCCCAACTGGCCCGGGAGACGGGCCTGTCGAAGCCGACGGTCTCCAGTGCGCTGGCCTCGCTGGCGGCGGCCGGCCTGGTGCACGAGGTCGGCACGCAGGCCCCGGAGCGGGGGCGCACCGCCGTGCTCTACGCCCCCGATCCGGCCGCCGGGTACGCGCTCGGCGTCGACATCGGCCGGGGCTGGCTGCGCGTGGCGGTGGTCGACCTGGACGGCACGGTCGTGGCCCGGGCGGACATACGCAACCGGGCCCGCGCCTCGGCCGCCCTGACCGGCCTGGTCGTGAGCACCGCCCGCCAGGTGATCGCCAACTCGGGCGTGGACCCGGCGGAGGTGGTGCACGGGGTGGTGGGCACGCCCGGGGTGTACGACGAGAAGCAGCGGCGGGTGCGCTACGCGATGCATCTGCCGGGCTGGGGACGGGCCGGGCTCGTGGACGGCATACGCACGGAGCTGGGTGTGCCGCTGGAGGTGCACAACGACGCCAATCTGGCGGCGCTCGGCGAGTACACCTTCGGCGTGGGCGCGGGCAGCCGGCTCTTCGCGTACATCCTGATCGGCACCGGTCTGGGGATGGGCGTGGTCAGCGAGGGACGGCTGTTCACGGGCGCGCGCGGGCTGGCCGGGGAGATCGGCTTCCTGCCGTGGCACGGCCGGCAGAAGCCGGAGCGGCTGGAGGACGCGGTGTCGGGGGTGGCGGTGGTGGAGTCCGCCCGGCAGTTCGGGATGCGCGGGCAGCTCACGGCGAAGGCCGTGTTCGACGCGGCCCGGCAGGGACATCCGGCCGCCGTGCGGGCGGTGGAGCTGGAGGGCGAGCGGATAGCGCACACCGTGGCGGCGGCCGCCGCCGTGCTCGACCCGGATCTCGTGGTGCTCGGCGGCGGTGTCGGGCACAGCGTCGACCTGCTGCTGCGGCCCGTGCGGGAGCGGTTGCGGGCGCTGACCCCGTTGCGGCCCCGGATCGCGCCGAGCCGGCTCGGCGAGGACGCCGTCCTGCTCGGCGCGGTGGCCACGGCACTGGACACGGCCCGCGACCTGGTGTTCGAACGCCGCACGGCCGGAACCTGACCAGTTCAACGGCCACCGCGGCGAGGGTCGTTGACACGGCCCGTGGCGCCCCCTAGCGTGGCCCAGGTTAGTAAAGTTTCCTAACTTTACGAGGCTGGAGACCGCCGTGTTCCCTCGCCCCGCCCGCCGGCTGCCCATGACCGCCGCGCTCCTCGCCCTGGTCGGCTCCCTGACCACCGGCGCCTGGGCCGGCCCCCGGGACACGGCGGAGACCCACCGGCCCGCCCGGATCACCCATGTCCCCTCCGCCCCCGGCACCGGCACCCCGCTGTCCGGCTACGCCGTCCAGTCCACGGCGAAGGTGGGCGACTCGGCGGCGGCCGTGTCCTCCCCCGGCTACCCGGCGAAAGGCTGGTATCCGGCGGGCCCGCGCTCCACGGTGCTCGCCGCACTGCTGGCGAACGGCGTCTACTCCGACCCGTTCCACTCCACCGACCAGCAGAAGATCCCCCGGGCCGACTTCGAGGTGCCCTGGTGGTACCGCGCCGACTTCACCGTCCGGGACACCCGGCAGCGCACCTCTCTCGACTTCAGCGGGGTCGTCTCGGCGGCGGACGTCTACGTGAACGGCCGGCAGGTGGCGAAGGCCGCCGATGTGACCGGCGCCTACACCCACCACGAGCTGGACATCACCTCACTGGTCAGGTCCGGCACCAACACGGTCGCCTTCCGCGTCCGGCCCAACGACCCGCTCAAGGACCTGACCATGGGCTGGATCGACTGGATCCAGCCGCCGCCCGACCAGAACATGGGCCTCGTCCGGGACGTCCTGGTCCGCAGGGGCGGCCCGGTCGCGCTGCGCGACGCGCACGTGGTCACCGAGCTGGCGGTGCCGTCGCTCGCCACGGCCGACCTGACCGTCAAGGCGCAGGCCCGCAACGACACGGACGCGCCGGTCACGGCGGAGGTCGGCGGCAGCGTCGCCGGGACGGAGTTCCGCACGACGGTGTCGCTCGCCGCGCACGAGACGAAGACCGTCACCTTCTCCCCCGCCGACACCCCCGGCCTGCACCTGACCGACCCGAAGGTGTGGTGGCCGGCCGGCATGGGCGGGCAGCCGCTGTACGACCTCGACCTCACCGCCACCGTGGCCGGCACGACGTCGGACACCGCGCACGAGACCTTCGGCATCCGGGACGTGCAGGCCCCGCTGAACTCCGACGGCGCCCGGCAGTACCGGATCAACGGCCGCAAGCTGCTGATCAAGGGCGGCGGCTGGTCCCCGGACGAGTTCCTGCGCTGGGACCCCACCTATGTCGAGGACCGCTTGAAGTACGCCCTCGACCTGGGCCTGAACACCCTCCGCCTGGAAGGCCACCTGGAACCGGACGAGTTCTTCGACCTGGCCGACCGCTACGGCGTACTCACCCTGCCGGGCTGGGAGTGCTGCGACAAATGGGAGGGCGAGTTCAACGGCGACGAGAAGGGCGACCGGTGGACCGACGCCGACTACCCGGTCGCCAAGGCGTCCATGGCCGCCGAGGCCGCCCGGCTGCGTGACCACCCGAGCGTCATCTCCTTCCTGATCGGCAGCGACTTCGCCCCCGACGCGACGATCGAGAAGAACTACCTGGACGCCCTCAAGTCCGCCGACTGGCCCACCCCCGTCGTCTCCTCCGCCTCCGACCGGTCCTCCCCGCGGCTGGGCGGCTCGGGCATGAAGATGACCGGCCCCTACGACTGGGTGCCGCCCGGCTACTGGTACGCCAAGCGCGAGGGCGGGGCGACCGGGTTCAACTCCGAGACCAGCGCGGGCCCCAGCATCCCCACCCTCGACACGCTGCGCCGGATGATGACGCCCGCCGAACTCGACACCCTGTGGAAGGACCCGGACGCCAGGCAGTACCACCGCTCGCCGTCCCCCGTCTTCGGCACGCTCAAGATCTACGACGACGCCCTCGCCGGCCGCTACGGCGCACCGACCGGCCTCACCGACTACGTCCGCAAGGCGCAGCTGGCCCAGTACGAGAACGTCCGCGCTCAGTTCGAGGCGTACGGACGCAACGCGACCGATCGGGACCGGCCCTCCACCGGGGTGATCCACTGGATGTTCAACAGCGGCTGGACGTCCCTGCACTGGCAGCTGACCGACCGCTACCTCGACCAGAACGGCTCCTACTTCGGCGCGAAGAAGGCGAACGAGCCGCTGCACATCCAGTACTCCTACGACGACCGCTCGGTCGTGGTGGTGAACAACCGGCCCGCTCCCGCCAGGGGCCTCACCGCGCGGGCCACGCTGTACAACCCCGACGGCACGCAGAAGTACGACAGGACCGTCACCGGCGTGGCGGTGGACGGGGACGGGGCGCACGGCACACCGCTGACCCTGCCGTCCTCGGTGAGCGGGCTGTCGCGGACGTATCTGCTCCGGCTGGTGCTGACGGACGCGGACGGCACGGAGGTGAGCCGGAACGTGTACTGGCTCTCCACCCGGCCCGACACCCTCGACTGGAACGGCACCACCTGGTACCACACGCCGACGACGAGCTACGCCGACATGAAGGGGCTCGCCTCGATGGCGCAGGTGCCCGTGACGGCGACGGCGACCACGCGTGCGTCGGACGGCATGTCGACCACGACGGTGACCCTGCGCCACAGCGGGAGCGGGAAGACCCCGGCGCTGCTGACGGACGTGCACCTCGTGGACGAGCGGGGGAAGCCCGTGCTGCCGGTGCGCTGGTCGGACAACGAGGTGAGCCTGTGGCCGGGCGAGTCGGTGACGCTGACGGCCACCTACCGGACGGCCGACCTGCGCGGCTCGGCACCGAGCGTGCGGGTCTCCGGCTGGAACACGCCGGAGCGGACGGTGCCGGCGGCCTGACCGCACAGGGGGTGGACCTTTTGCGGCCCACCCCCGTCCCGGCTCAGCTCACGGTGAGCGCGGTGTCGTCGAGGACGAACGAGGTCTGGAGGGTGGAGCCCTCGGTGCCGGTGAACTTGACCGTCACCGTCTGGCCCGCGTAGCTCGCTAGGTTGAAGGCGCGCTGGGTGTAGCCGCTCGCCGCGTTCAGGTTCGAGTAGGTCGCGAGGGTGGACAGCACCGTTCCGCTGCTGCCCAGCACCTGCGCTTTGAGGGTGTCGTAGGCCGTCGAGGTGGTCGTCTCGGCGGTGTCGACGTGGAGGGAGAAGCTGAGGGTGGCGCTCGTGCAGCCGGCGGGGATGGTCACCGACTGCGCGAGGGTGTCGGTGTGGGCCGAGCCGTAGCCGTTCAGCCAGGCCTTGTAGGAGCCGGTGCGGGCGGCCTCGCCGGTGTCGTCGGTGATCACACCGCTGGAGGCGGTCCAGGAGGTGGCGCCGGACTCGAAGCCGGGGTTGGCCAGCAGCTGGGCCGCCGTGCAGGTGCCGCCACCGCCCCCGCCGCCGCTGCCGCTCGCGCCGGACAGCCACTCGGTGGCGTTGAGGGCGAGGGCCGCGTCGGTGGCGCCGGAGTCGTTCCAGCCGTCGTACAGGGTGTTGCCGGACTGGCCGGTGCCGTCGTCGACGGGTGAGCTGTCGCCCCAGAACGCCACCCGGCCGCTGCCGAAGGTGCTGGTGGCGAAGAAGGCGCCCGTGTTGCCGGAGTAACCGGTGCGGTGGAGCAGGCCCTTGACGGAGGCGTTGTCGGCGGGCTTGAGGGTGGCGGTCGTACCGCTGGCGATCAGGCTCTTGGTGACGGTGCCGAAGGAGCCGTGGAGCACCGGGTCGGTGCTGTCGCTGATCGCGGACGGGTGGTCGGAGCTGATGCTCAGCGAGTCGATGGAGAAGCCGAACGGGTCGGTGGAGTCGACGCTGTTGTTCGTCATCAGGTCGTTGAGGATCTCGACCGCGTCGTAGCCGTCGTTGTTGCGGTCGGCGCCGGTGTGGTCGGAGATCATGAACAGCCCGCCGCCGTTCTTCACGAAGTTCATGATCGCCGTCTTCTCGGCGCTGGTGAACAGCGTGTTGGGTTCCGGCAGGACCAGCGTGTCGAAGTTCGACAGGTCGGTCGCGGACGTGCCGCCGTAGCTGAGGCCGGCGCCCGGCGGCAGCGTCTTCAGGCTGTAGGTGCCGGTCTTCTGCAACGCCACGCCCCAGGAGGACAGGGCGCCGGTCCAGTCCGTCTCGGCGGACGGGGTGGAGTCCTGGCCGAGCGGGTCGGGCTGGCTGGTGGAGATGATCCAGTCGGCGTTGCCGGCCGTCTCGGCGTGGGCGTTGTCGAACAGGATGCGGTGCGTGGTCGCCGCGTGGGCGGGGGTGCCGGTGCCAACCTGGAGGGCGGCTCCGGCGACCAGCAGGCCCAGGCCGGCCAGGGCAGCGGTGAATCTGCGCGGGGATCTCCTGGATCCGGGCATCCGTCGAACCTCCGTGAAGGGGTGGGGAAGAGGGCGTGCGGGCGCCAAGTCTGCGCGTGGAGAACCCGCTTGAGGCTTCTACACGCGTCAATCGGTTGAAAGGTACATGGCATGAAGGGCCAATGAACAGAGGCTTCCGGGGGCAACCGGAACGGAGTGGCTCCGCTTACAGCGGGCACATGCCACCTCAGCGGGGACCGCCAACAAAACCGTCAAGGAGGGTCGGCCATGGAGATCTCAGGCATCATCAGCGCCATCGTCATCGGCCTCGTCATCGGTGTACTGGGGCGGCTGGTCGTCCCCGGACGGCAGCACATCGGGGTCCTGTGGACCATCGTCGTCGGCATCGTGGCCGCGCTGCTGGGATCGGCGATCGCCGCCGGGCTGGGGGTCGCCGACACGAAGGGGCCCGACTGGATCGAGTGGCTCATCCAGATAGCCCTGGCGGCCGTCGGGGTGGCCGCACTGGACCGGGGCGGCCGGGCCCGGCGCTGAGTCAGTTCTCGTAGACGTAGGGCGTCGTGGTGCTCAGCGCGTGGAAGCCGAGACGCGCCAGGATCGGTCGGCTCATGGACGAGGCGTCGACGTAGACGTAGCGGTAGCCCTGGGCGGCGGCGACGCGGACGCGGTGGGCGATCAGGGCGCGGTAGATGCCCCGGCCCCGCCAGGCCGCGACCGTGCCGCCGCCCCACAGCCCGGCGAACCGGGTGCCGGGCACCAGCTCCATGCGGGCGGCGGCGACAGGTTCGGCGCCGGCGAGGGCGGCCACGGCGACGACCGTGCCGGGGTCGGCGGCCAGGCGGGCCAGCAACTGGTGCCGCAGCCCGCTGCCGTCCGTCCCGAAGACCCGCTCATGCACGGCCACGACGAGGTCGACGCCGGCCGGATCGGCGGCCTCGACGAAGCGGACGCCGGCCGGCGGCGCGGCGTCCAGCGGGAGCCCGGCCACCTCGGCCACCATCAGCGTCTCCGCGGGCTCGGCCCGGAATCCGGCGGCGAGCAGCCGGTCACCGAGATCGGCCGGCTCGTCATGGGCGTAGAGCTTCCACTCGAAATCCAGGCCCAGACCGCTGAAGTAGGCGATCTGGTCGCGGACGGCCCGGTCCGCGTCCGCCGCGTCCAGGCCGGACCAGAGCACGCCGTTCCAGCCGTGGGCGTCCGCGACCTGACGCACCACCCCACCGGCCCGCTCGATCCGGGCCCCGGGTCCGTCGGGCCGGGCACCCTCGCGCAGGTCCCGGTCGTACACAGCGAGCACTGAGGCATGATCCATGGCCTCACTTCAGCACGCCGACCGGGCAGACACAAAGGATTTGACGGGCAGAGCCCGAGGATGCGACAGGCCGTCAGCCGCCGTCCGGCCGTACCGCCGCCAGGGAGGCGGCGAGGCGGTCGCGGTCGCGGGCCAGGCAGTCGGTGCGGGCCTGGACGCGGTCGATGTGCCCCCGGAGCAGGGCGGCCGTCTTCGCCGGCACGTCCTCGGGAGCCGGCACGAGACGACCCGGGCCGCAGAGGTACGGCAGGATCACACGGTTCATCTCGGTGGTCAGGCCGGAGTCCAGCAGGCCGCGGATCTGCCCCACCCGCGCGACCGCGGACTGCGGATCACGCCGGCCCTGGCGCTGGGCGTGCCCGCCGGTACCGCACTGGCCGCCGCGGTGGGCCGGCGAGCCGTGCTCGGTACGCTCGCCGTGCTCGCCGTGCCGCTCGTGGGCCGGGTACGGCTGCGGGTGCCGGCTTCCCGGGCGAGCCGCCGCACGGGCGCAACGTCGCCCCGTTCGCCGCACATGCGCGGTACGGCCGTACGGGCCTGGGGCTCGCGGTGGTCGGGTCCGCCACGGTGGCCGGTATCCGGCTCACCGGTGTGCTGGCCGACCGGAAGCCACGCCCCACGCTGCTCACGGCCCTCGGCCCGGTCGCGGCCGTGCTGCTGGTGCTGGGCCTCGGCCCGGGCCGGCCGACGCCGATGTGGCGGCCTCGTTGCAGACCACGGGGTACAACGCGGGCATCCGCCGGCAGGACCGGGCGGCAGCGCGGTCCAGGGCGGCGCCCCGGCGCCCGCCGCGTCCAGCGCCAGACCGCCGGTCAGCGAACCCGTGGCAAAACGCACTGGCCGGGTCGGCCGCGGTGGCCTTGGCCTGCCCCGCCGGAGATCATGCCGTGAGGAGGTGGGCCGATGCTACGGGACAGTGAGCTGCGGTATCTGCGCCGCTGTGTGGAGCTGGCGGCAGAGGCGCTGGAAGCCGGTGACGAGCCCTTCGGGTCGGTGCTCGTGGCCGGGGACGGGACCGTGCTGGCGGAGGACCGCAACCGGGTGGCGGACGGGGACCGCACCCGGCACCCCGAGTTCGAGCTGGCCCGCTGGTCGGCCGCGCACCTGACGCCCGAGGAGCGGGCGGCGGCGACCGTCTACACCTCCGGCGAGCACTGTCCGATGTGCGCGGCGGCGCACGCCTGGGTCGGGCTCGGCCGGATCGTGTACATCCTCTCCTCCGCCCAGCTCTCCGGCCTCCTTGCCGAGTTGGGCGTACCCGCGCCACCGGTGCGCACGCTGCCCGTGCGGGACATCGCGCCCGGTGTGTCCGTGGACGGGCCGGTGCCGGAACTGGTGGACGAGGTGCGGGAGCTGCACCGCCGCTGCCACACCGGGCACACCGACATCGCCTGAGGATCAGCCGAGTTCGAGCGTGGTGACGCCGAACACCCGCTCCCGGGCGTACGCGCGCACCGGACCCGTGTACATGCGGGCGGTCTCGAACGAGGGGCGCAGGCCCGCCTCTTCGGCGAGGGCGACGCCGGCCGCGTTGGGCTCGGGGACGTCGATCGCCACCTCGTTGCCGGCCGCCTCGGCGGTGAGGGCGGCGAACAGGGCGCGGGCGTCGTCGGCGGTGTCCGCGAAGAGGGGGCCGATGCGCAGGGTGTCGTGGCCGGGACGGAGCACGCCGTAGCCGGTGGGGCGACCGCCGTCCTCACGGACGACGGCACGGTGGCCGGGCGTGCTGAGCCACTCGGCGACGAAGCGGGGGCGGTCGGCGGGGTGGCAGGCGCTGTCGTAGGCGGTGAGCGCGGCCAGGTCGGCGGGCCCGGCGGGGCGGACGCCGGTGGGCGTGCCGCTCTCGGGGGCGGTGCCGGTGAAGCGGATGGTGCGGTAGGCGGAACGGAAGCCGGACTGACGGTAGTTGTGCTGCTGGGCGACGACTCCGTCCAGGCCGACGGTCCGGTTCCCGGCGTGGGCCAGCGCGGTCTTCCACGTGGTGAGCCCGTGTCCCTGGCCGCGCAGGTCGGGGCGGACCAGGTAGCAGCCGAGGAAGGCGTAGTCGGGGCCGTGGTTGACGACGGAGATGGCCGACACCGGCTCCCCCTCGATCCGGCCGAGGAAGAACCCTTCGGGATCCTGCGCGAAGAAGGCGGGCCCGTCGGACAGCCCGGGATTCCAGCCCTCCGCGGCCGCCCATCCGCTGATCACCGGCCAGTCGTCGAGGGTGGCCTGCGTGACGACGAGGTCGTGGGGGGTCGCAGAGGTCATCGATGCGCTCCGTTTCCGTCGAGGCGGGGCTGCCGCACGGCACGGCCGTCCGCCGGTCCGCCGACAGCATCCTTGCGGATCAACGGGGGCCGCGCCATGGGGAGTTCGGCCGATGCGGCTGGGCTCCGTCTGCGGGGCGAGGGAGTTGGGGGATGCTTGGCTACGGGGCGCCGGCGACCTGGTGGGAGGGGACCTGGGGACGCGGGGATCGGCCGGACCGGGGTCGCGGTGCCGTCGGCTGCTCGGCGGGGCGTGCGGCATCGGGTGATGGGCACACGTCATGGCCGGGTCGTGGTCACCGGCAGCGTTTGCGCCAGTCCCCGACACCGGCCCGCCGCGGCGGGCCGGTGTCCGATGACACCGCGCACGGCCCCGCCCGGGCCGGCGTCCGGTGGGGCCGTGCGAGGGGCGGGTCAGTGGGAGCGGCCCGGGCGGAAGCGGCGGTAGAGGATCGCGCCGGTGAGGAGGAGCGCGGCGCTGCTGGCGACGGCCGGGGTCGTCACGTCCGCTCCCGTGTGGGCCAGCGTGGAGGTCGCCGGGTGCGGGGCGGGGTGCGACCGGACGGGGGCCGGCGGCTTCGGGGCCCGGGGCGTCGGGGCCGGGGTCCGCGGGGGTCGGGTCGGCTCGTCGCCGGGTCCGTTGACCGACTGGTTGCCGTGGGCCGGGTTGCCGATGCCGACGACGTCGACGCTGTTCCCGCTGACGTTGACCGGCACGTCGACGGGGATCTGGATGCCGTTGCCCGAGAGGACCCCGGGCGAGTCCTCGGCGTCGCCGTGGGCGGAGGCCCCACCGGACGCGGCCGATGCCCCGTCCTCCCCCGTGCCGCCGTTGTTCCCGGTGTCGCCGCTCTGACCGCCGCCGGTGTTCGCGCACACGTTGCCCGCGGCCGGGTTGAGCAGTCCCACGACGTCCACCGTGTTGCCGCAGACGTTCACCGGCGCATGCACCGGCAGCTGGATGCCGTTGCCGGAGACCAGCCCGGGCGAGCCGGCCGCCGAACCGTGGGCGTCGGACCCGCCCGCCGCGAAGGCGGCGGACGCCGGCAGCGCCACGGCCAGCGCGCCGGACGCGGCGGCGACGGCGATCACACCGTTTCGGGTAGCCCGTCTCATAGGTTCCCTGCCTTCCAGACATCATCGCGAGCACTCACCCGCACCACCTAGAACGGAGTCGGACCAATCGGAGTTATGGCTAATCGGTCTTTCACCCCATCGAGCGGCACGGTTATCGAACTGCATGTAAAGCCGCTGAAAGATCAGCAACAGGGCGTGAAGGGCGCGCAGCGTACACCGGCGGGAGCCGCCCCGCTCGCCCGGAGGCGGGCCGTCCGGGGCCCGCTTAACCTGATCCGAGGGCGCCGTCCCCGGTCCGCGGCGGGCGCCCCGGGAGGCGAACGATGCTGGCCAAGCTGTCCACACGGCCCGCCGTCCGGCGCTGCGCGGGTGCCTCGGCCCTCGCTCTCGCGCTGCTCGGAGCCGGGCTGCCCGCGGCTGCCGCCGACCAGCCGCAGCCCGACCTGTCCCGGTTCTACCGGCAGAAGCTCACCTGGGCCGCCTGTCAGGGGACGGACATGCCGAAGGACCTCCAGTGCGCGAAGGTCACCGTCCCGCTCGACTACGCGCGGCCACGCGCCGGAACGCTCGACGTGGCGCTGGCCCGCTACCGCGCCAGCGGGACGTCCCGGGGCTCGGTGCTGCTGAACTTCGGCGGCCCGGGCGGCGCCGGCCTCCCCGCGCTGGCCACCGAGGGCAAGCAGTTCATGGACCTCACCAAGGGCTATGACGTGGTCACCTTCGACCCGCGTGGGGTCGGCCGGTCTTCCCCCGTCAGCTGCGGCGAGGGCAGCGACGTGGCCTCGGCCGTGACGGAGAAGGACACCGACATCAGCCGTCCGCAGATGCTGCTCAAGCGGTTGCGGCAGGCCGCCGACCAGTGCGCGCGGTTCTCCGGCCCGGTGCTGCCCCACATCGGTACCGTGAACGCCTCCCGCGACCTGGACGTCGTCCGCCAGGCGCTCGGCGACGACCGGCTCAACTACCTCGGCTTCTCCTACGGCACCCGGCTCGGCGCGGTGTACGCGGCGCAGTTCCCCGGCAAGGTCGGCCGGGTCGTCCTCGACGGCGTGGACACGCTGACCGAGTCGCTGGCCGAGCAGGGGGTGGCGGGGGCCGAGGGGCAGCAGACGGCGCTGGACGACTTCCTGGACTGGTGTACGACGGATCTCGGCTGTCCGTTCGGACAGGACCGGCGCACGGCAGGGGACGCAGTGGTCCGGCTGGTGCGCTCGCTCGACGAGAACCCGGTGCCCACGGGCTTCGGCGGCTCCTTCTCCGGCCAGGACCTGGTGGGCGCCATCGGACAGGCCCTGTACAGCAGGGAGCTGTGGCCCTCGCTGGAGCGGGCCCTGGCCTCGCTGGTCGAGGACGGCGACACCCGGCGCGTCCTGGCCTTCGCCACGGGCGGCATCGGCCTGCCCCGCGAGCGGCACCGGACGGACGGCGGGCTGGTCGACGCCCAGGACGTCCCGGCGGACAACCTGCCGGCGGCGCTGATGGCGATCAACTGCGCGGACGACCCCGACCGCCCCACCGCGGCACGGCTCACCAAGGACCTGAAGGACCTGCGGGCCGCCTACGACCAGGCCTCGCCGGTCTTCGGCCGCTACCGGCTCACCCAGCTGCTGCTGTGCTACGGCCGGCCCAAGG
The DNA here is from genome assembly GCF_040678315.1 of Streptomyces sp. NPDC052721. NCBI lineage: Bacteria > Bacillati > Actinomycetota > Actinomycetes > Kitasatosporales > Streptomycetaceae > Streptomyces > Streptomyces sp. NPDC052721. The sequence continues at coordinate 47,589 of NZ_JBFATL010000038.1, forward strand.
GCACCGACTTCATCCGCGACCGGGTGAAGAACGTCCGCTCGGAGAAGATGCTGCTCGTGGGCACGCGCGGCGATCCGGCGACGCCGTACCGGTGGACCATGGAGACGGCACACCGGCTCGGCCCGTCGGCAGTGGTGCTCGACAACAAGGGTGAGGGCCACACCGGGTACTCGTCCTCCATGTGTGTACACCGCAAGGTCAACGACTTCCTGCTGTACGGCTCGCTGCCCGCGAGCGGCAGCTCGTGCCCGGCCGACGCGACCCGCCAGAGTGTCACCTCGGACAGCACCGGCTAGGGGCGCACGCCGGGGCCGCCGGTCTCCCTTCGCGCCGGCGGTGCCGGATGTGGCGCATCCGGGTGAATGCCGCGCACCGGGGCAACCTCCCGGCCACGCCGGCCGTCCCACTCGACAAGGCGCGCCAGGCCGCCGTATCCCGCCGTATCCCGTACGTGACCCTGACAGGGAGCCCGTCATGCGCATTCGCGCCGCCATCGCCGTACCCGCCGCCTCGGCCGCCGTGGCGGCTCTGCTGGTGACCGCGCCGCAGAGCCAGGCCGCCACCGGCCAGGACCGGCCCGCCCGCTGCGCCGAGAAGGCGCTGACGATCCGGGCGAAGGCCGTGACCGGCCACCCGACCGTGCTGCGCACCAGCGTCACCAACCGCGGCACACGCGCGTGTGTCGTCGACCGGGTGCCCACGGTGACCTTCGGGGATCTGGACGGGGCCGCGCTGCCGGTACCGGAGGGCGGCACGGGCACCTACCGGCTCGCGGCGGGCGGCACGGCCTACGCCGACGTGCGGACCATCGCCGACCCGGCGGACCCGGAGGCCCGCCGGGTGGTGGGGGTCGGGGTGGCGGCGTCGGCCGCGCACTGGGGCCACTCCTTCACCGCGGGGCGGCTCGGCACCGGGCGCCGGGTGCTCGTCTGGGAGCCGGTGACCACGTGGTGGCAGCGCTCGGCGGCGGCCGCGGACCGCGCCATCGGGCTCGGCCGATCGGCTCAGTCGAGCACCAGCTCGGGCGAGTAGAGGTCCAGCCACCCCGCGAGGTCCAGGGTGCGTTCCAGGCCGCGCCGCGCCGCCTGGGTGCTGACCGGCGCTTCGCGTTCGGCGGCCTGCCGGACCCGGTCCCGGTCGACGAGGTCGAAGACGGGGTGGGAGGGCCGGGCGAGCAGGTCCTTGGTCTGCTCCTGGAGGGCGCGGGCGTAGCGGGGGTCCTGCGTGGACGGGTACGGGCTCTTGACGCGCTCGTACACCGAGTGCGGCAGGACGTCCGCCGCCGCCTCCCTCAGCAGGCTCTTCTCCCGGCCGTCGAAGGACTTCAGGGCCCAGGGCGCGTTGTAGACGTACTCGACCAGCCGGTGGTCGCAGAACGGCACCCGGACCTCCAGTCCGACGGCCATGCTCATGCGGTCCTTGCGGTCGAGCAGCATGCGCACGAAGCGGGTCAGGTGCAGGTGGCTGATCTGCCGCATCCGGTACTCGAAGTCGCTCTCGCCGTCCAGCCGGTCGATGCCGGCGACGGCGGTGCGGTAGCCGTCTGCGACATAGCTTTCCAGGTCCAGGGACTTGGCGAGGTCGGCGCGCAGCACGCCGGCGTCCTCGCCGAAGTGGCGGCCCATGGTCGTCAGCCACGGGAAGGTGTCGGCGCGGCGCGCCTGCTCGTCGAAGAACTGCAGGTAGCCGCCGAAGACCTCGTCGGCGGACTCGCCGGACAGGGCCACCGTGGACTTCTCCCGGATGGCGCGGAAGAGCAGCAGCAGCGAGCTGTCCATGTCGCCGAGGCCCGACGGCAGGTCACGGGCCCGGATGACCTGGGCGCGCACGGCGGGGTCGGCGAGGGCTTCGGAGTCGAGCACGATGTCCTGATGGTCGGTGCCGGCGAGCCTGGCCACGTCGTGCACGAAGGGCGTGTCGGGGGTGCCGCGCAGTTCGTCGGCGACGAAGTTGTCGGCCTGGCCGACGAAGTCGACGGCGAAGCTGCGCACCTTCTGGCCCTCGGCGGCGAGTTGGCGGGCGGCCAGCGCCGTCATGGCGGAGGAGTCGAGCCCGCCGGAGAGCAGGGTGCAGCGCGGCACGTCGGCGACCAGCTGGCGGCGCACGATGTCGTCGAGGAGCGAGCGCACGGTGGCGATGGTGGTGTCGCGGTCGTCGGTGTGCGGGCGGGTCTCCAGGCGCCAGTACACGCGGGTGGACAGGCCGGAGCGGTCGACGGTGACGACCGTGCTGGGCTCCACCTCGCGCATGCCGTCCCAGAAGGCGTGACCCGGCGTCTTGATCATGACGAACAGCTCGCGCAGGCCGTCCAGCGTGACGCGGGGCCGGATCAGGGGGTTGGCGAGGATCGCCTTGGGTTCGGAGCCGAACAGGACGCCGTCGGCGGTGGGCTGGTAGTAGAACGGCTTGATGCCCATGCGGTCGCGGATCATGACCAGCTTGTCCTGGCGGCCGTCCCACACGGCGAACGCGTACATGCCGTTGAGCCGTTCGGCGACGGCGTCGCCCCACTCCAGGTAGCCGCGCAGCACGACCTCGGTGTCGGAGTCGGTGGTGAACCGGTGGCCGCGGTCCGTGAGTTCCCGGCGCAGCTCGGTGAAGTTGTAGGTCTCCCCGGAGTAGACGAGGGCGACGGTGCCCTCGGGGGTCGGCAGGGACATCGGCTGACGGCCGCCGGGGAGGTCGATGATGGCGAGCCGGCGGTGTCCCAGAGCGGCGGGGCCCTCGGCCCAGGTGCCGCGGTCGTCCGGGCCCCGGCAGGCCATCGTCTCGGTCATCGCATGCAATGTGGTCGCCTCGGCCGTCAGGTCACGGTCGAAGGAGACCCATCCGGTGATGCCGCACATGCGCTACCTCCTGCCTCCGGCTGCCCGTCGGCCCCCGTTGACCTGCGCCTTCATGGTCACGGACGGTCGCCCCGGCAAACCAGTTGTACCGAGCATCTATATGACGAGCGTCCGTCAGGCGGTCCGCCGAGTCAACGCGGCTGTAACACCGCCCGGGCGTCCACCCCATGGTTTCGGCCGCGTTCTGCCTCAGCGAAATCGGCGGACAGGCCCGCCACCGGACGCGGGGCGAAACGAACCGGCCACAGGCAAAAACTTCCTCAAGCGGCCCGAGCGGGACGCCCCCGCTACGGCTTCGCGGTCAGAAACGAGTCCAGCGCCCCGGTCAGTTCGGCCGGCTTCTCCACCGGCAGTTCATGGCCCGCGTCCAGGACGCGGACGACCGCGTCGGGGCAGGCCTTGGCCAGCCGGAGCATCTGCCGCACCGGCAGCTGGACGTCGTGGTAGCCGTGCACCATCAGGGTCGGCACGGCGATCTGGCCGGCCCGGTCCAGGACGTCGAAGGCCCGCATCGCGCCGTAGAGCGTCATGACGACCTCGCGCGGGGTGGCGGCGGAGGCGCGGATGTGCGCCCGGATCTCCTCACGCGGATGGCCCGGCGCGAAGGCGCGCCGGATGTTGGCGGCCACGAACAGCCGGAACGGCACCAGGGTGGAGGCCGCCATCAGCAGGCCCCGGCCGCGGCTGTAGGTCATCCGGCCGATGGAGTTGACCAGCACCATCCGCTCCAGCCGCGCGGGGTGCGCGAGGGCGACGGTCTGCGCGATCATCCCGCCCATCGAGTGGCCGACCAGCGCGCACCGCTGCACGCCGAGGTGGTCGAGGAGCGCGACGACGTCCCGGGCCAGCTCGGCGATGGTCCGCACCCCGGCGCCCGTGCTCTCGCCGTGCCCGCGCAGATCCAGCCGGATCGCCCGGCGCCGCGCGGAGAAGTGCGCCATCTGGTGGTCCCAGCGGTGCCGGTTCGCGGTCCAGCCGTGCACGAACACCACGGGCACCTCCGCCGCGTCGCGCGGACCCTCGTCGTCGTACGTCAGCGTCGCTCCGTCGACGTCGAGCTGCGGCATGAAGGCCTCCTGGGTGTGGCACGGTCCGGTTACTGACGAGTACGGTAATCGGCCTCGGGGACCGCGTCACCGCCGTCCGCCGGGAATTCCAGCGGCGGTCAGCCGAGGCACGAGGCCCGGATTACCCCGAATGCCGTAAAGGTGAATCCGCCCTATCGTCGTGTCATGGAGCACGCACTGAGTCCCGCGACCCTCGCCGAACTGCGGCGCCCGCGCCCCTATCCGGCAGTCTCCGTGCTGACCCCGACGCACCGTCGGGAACGCGGAAGCGGCCAGGATCCGGTCCGGCTGCGCAACGCGCTGACCGAGGCGCGCAGACGCCTGGAGTCCGACCCCGCCGTCACCCGCGAACGGCGCGCCGACGTCGTGGCACAGCTCGACCGCGCCCTAGCGGAAGTCGACCTGACGCATGCCGAGGACGGCCTGGTGATCTTCGCCGCGCCGGGTGAGCACCAGGTCTGGTCCCTGGCCCGGCCCGTCCCCGAGCGGGTGGTGCTGTCCGACACCTTCCTCACCCGCAACCTGGTCGCCGCGCACACCGCCGAGCGGCCCTACTGGGTGCTGTCCGTCTCCGCGGACCGCGTCACTCTGTGGAGCGGCGGCCCGGACCGGGTCGTGGAGGACCATCTGGGCGGCTTCCCGCTGGAACGCCGACGGGAGAACTTCGACGCCGAGCGCCAGATGCGGATCGGCGATCTGCCGAGCACCTTCCGCGACGAGGGCACCCGCCAGTTCCTGCGCGAGGCGGACACCGCCATGGGCACGGTCCTGCGCGAAGAGCCCCGGCCGCTCTACGTCATGGGCGAGCAGGCGGCACTCTCTCTGCTGGACGAGGTCGGCAGCGTCGCCAAGTCCGCGGTCCACGTCCCGCACGGCGGCCTCGGGCACGCCGGCCCCGACGCGGTCTGGCAGGCGCTGCGCCCGGTGCTGGCGGAGGAGTCCCGCAAGGACACCACGGCCGTGGTCAAGGAGCTGACCTCGGCGCGCGGTCACCGGACGTACGCGGCCGGGCTGGACGAGCTGTGGCAGAGCGCCCGCGAGGGCCGGGTCCGGCTGCTGGCCGTGGAGGAGAACTTCCGGGCCACCGTCCGCGATCTCGGCGAGCATCTGATGCCGGCCGAACCCGGCGACCTGGACGCCCGCGACGACATCGTGGACGAGATCGTCGAGCAGTGCCTGGAGACGGGTGCCGAGGTGCGCTTCGTGCCCGACGGCACGCTGGGCGACGCCCACGGCATCGCGGGAGTGCTGCGGTACTGACCCTGAGGGCCCGCCCTTGCGTCGGCGTACGCTACGGCGTGATCGTCGGCGTAAGGGAGCGCACACATGGGTGACCCGCTGGGTGTGGCGGTACTGGGTGCCGGACACATGGGGGCCGATCACATACGACGGCTCGACCAGGTGGTCAGCGGAGCCAGGGTCGCAGCGGTGGCCGACCCCGATGCCGAGCGGGCCGCGTCAGCGGTGGCCGGGCTCGCCGGGGTCAGCGTGCACACGGACCCGGTGGCCGCGCTCGACGCGCCCGGTGTGGCGGCCGTCCTGATCGCCTCCCCCGGCCCCGCGCACGAGGAGGCGCTGCTCGCCGCCTTCGCCCACCGGCTGCCGGTGCTGTGCGAGAAGCCCATGGTGCCGGACTCCGCCGGTGCCCTGCGGGTCGTGGAGGCCGAGGCGGCGCTCGGCCGCCGGCTGGCGCAGATCGGCTTCATGCGCCGCTACGACGCCGAGTACCGGCGGCTGAAGGCGCTGCTGGACGGGGGCAGCCTGGGCCGGCCCCTGATGCTGCACTGCACGCACCGCAACGTCTCCTCCCCCGCCGGCTTCACCAGCGCCATGCTGATCAACAGTTCTGTCTCGCACGAGATCGACGCGGCCCGCTGGCTGCTCGGGCAGGAGCTGACCGCGGTCACCGTGCTGCGGCCCACGCCGTCCTCGGGTGCGCCCGAGGGCCTGCTCGACCCGCAGTTCGTGCTGTTCGAGACCGAGCGGGGCGCCCTGGTGGACGTGGAGGTCTTCGTGAACAGCGGCTTCGGCTACCAGGTGCGCTGCGAGGCCGTGTGCGAGGCGGGCAGCGCCCAGATCGGCGACGAGCACACCATGGTGGTGACCACCCGGGGCGGCGCCCGGAAAGAGGTGGCGCAGGACTATCTCGTCCGCTTCGCCGACGCCTACGACCGTGAGCTGCAGGCGTGGGTCGACGCGACCCGGCGCGGCGAGGTCACCGGGCCGGACGTGTGGGACGGCTACGCGGCGTCCGTCGTCGCCGAGGCGGGGGTCCGGGCGCTGGAGACGGGAGGCCGGGTGGCCGTCGACCTGGCCCCGCGTCCGGACTTGTACGTCACCGCGAGCCGCTGACGCCGGCGGCGCGGGCCGGCGCCGTCCGGCTGGTTGACGACCGAACGGCCGCCGCTCAGGGTGTCACCGCCTCACACCCCGCCGAACAGCGCGCTCAGCCCCCGCTCCACCACGCCGGCCACGTCCTCCTGCCCGCTCGGCACCACCTCGTACGTGCGCACCAGGAAACGCCGCAGCGACGACGCCGGGAACAGCAGCAGGGCCATGCCGTGCGGTGAGTGGAACTCCACGACCGTCCGGGTACGGCCGTACGGCCATATCTGCACGTCCCCGTGGCCGGCGGGGGCCCGCAGCCCCTGGTCGAGAAGGGTGCGCGCGAAGGTCCAGGTGACCTCCTCGCCGTGCAGCGCGGCCTCGGCCGGGAAGTCCACGAACACGGCGAGGGGGTCGGCGGCGGTGTACCGAAGAGTGGCGGACACCGGGACCTCCTGGTCCTGGGCGGTGATGAGCCGGGCCTCGGCGAGCTGTTCGACGGTGATGTCCATGCTCTTAAGGAGTCAGCGCAGCCCTGTCGCATGCCGCCAATTCCGGTCAGAGTTCGGCAGGTACCGGCCGCTCCGCGCCGCCATGGAACAGAGAAACGTCGAACACGCGCTTGAACGCCGCGTCCGGACGGCGCCGACTCGCTCAACTCGCGTACCGGCGCTACGACTTGATCACCCTGGCACGTACGTCATTCGTACCCGCGGGTCGCTCCGGGAAGACTCTGGCATATGCCGGAAGCACCACCGTATCGTGTGTTGCCAAATCCCTTACAGGGCGTCGCGGGCTGTGCGACAGTCGTAGCGGTCCCCCGTCGTCCCCGTCGTACCGTCCCGCATCGGAGTGCGTCATGCCGTCCCCAGTCTCCGCGGACCGCCCAGCCGCCCAGCCACCCGGGCGCGGCTCGGTCGAGGCGCTGATCACGCAGGCGCGGCGACTCAAGGGCGACGTGAACGCCGTACGGCGGGACACCCGGAGCGACGGTGCGGACCCCGAGGAACGCTGGCAGCGCGCCCTGTACGACCTCGCCCTGCACCAACTGGACGACCTGGACGCCCACTTGGCCCAGCTGCGGGACGGTCCGCCGCCCGCCCCGGCCGAGCCCGCGGCGCCGCCCGCCGGACGGCCGGCGCCGACCGCCGCCCCGAGCGGCTCGCTGCTCTGCCGCGTCGGCAGCGCCGAGTGGAATCTGCTGACGGACGAGGCCACCTGGTCCGGCGAGCTGTACCAGATCCTCGGCCTCGACGCGGCCCGTCCCGCCCTCACCCTGGACGAGCTGCCCAGCCTGGTCCTGGACGAGGACCGGCCGAAACTCACCGCGATGGTCACGGACTGCCTGGTCGACGCCAAGCCGATCGACGGCGAGTTCCGTGTCGTACGGCCCGACGGCTCCGTGCGGACCGTGCACATGATGGGCGAGCCGGTGCTCGGCGCCGACGGCGGCACGACCTCCATGTGGGCCGTGCTGCGCGACGTCAGCGAACTGCGCCGCAGCCAGCGGACGGTACACGAGACCCGTGACTCGCTGCACCGCCACCGCCGGCAGGAGCAGACCGAGCACCGGATCGCGGCAGAGCTGCAGGAAGCCGTGCTGCCGCCATGGCGCGGCTCCCTGCGGCTCCCGCGCCAGGGGCCGGGCACGCTGGACCTGGCGGCCCACCGCCTCCCGGCCGCGACGGCCACGCTGCTCGGCGGCGACTGGTACGACGCCCTGGAACTGACCGACGGCCGGACCCTGCTCAGCGTCGGCGACCTCACCGGACAGGGCGTCGCCGTCGCCTCCGGCATGGCCACGCTGCTCGGCGCCGTACGCGGGATGGCGATGGCCGGCACGGAGCCCGGTCAACTGCTCACCCTGCTCAACCAGTTACTCGACACCACGGTGCAACCCGCCCTCGGCAGCGCCGTCTGCTGCCGCTACCAGCCCGAGACCCGCACGCTGGTCTGGGCGCAGGCAGGACACCCCGCCCCGCTGCTGTACCGCGACGGGACGGGGCGCGTGCTGAACACACCGGACGGCGTCCTCCTCGGCGCCTCCTCGGGCGCCGTCTACGGACAGTCCGTCGTCACCCTGCGACCGGGCGACCTGCTCCTCCTGCACACCGACGGGCTGATGTCGGGCCACAGCAGGACGGCGGCTGTGGACCGGCTTCTCGGCCTCGCCCCACGGTTCGGCGCGGCGCGCACCGCGCAGGACTGTGTGCGAACGGTCGTCGAGGAGTTCGGGGGAGCCGGGCGCGAGGACGACGCGTGCGTGCTCGTCGCCAGGGTCACGACCTGACGGTCACCACATGAGCGACCCTCCGGGTCGGGCAGGCACAGGCCCCCTATGCCTGTGCGCTGTTGCCGTTCCCCTTGGCCCTCGGCTTGGGCAGGGCGAGCCTGATCTCCTCCCGCAGCTCATGGATCTTCGGATATCCGGCGTACTCCGCGGTCAGCCGGTACATCTGTCGCAGCCGGTCCCAGGTACGCCGGGAGGAGTTCGAGCCCATCGACATCAGGGCCAGCCGGGCGTAGCGGTCGGCCTGTTCGGGATCGTCGGCGATGAAGCAGGCCGACGCCATGGACAGATGGTCGAAGATCTTCGACCGCTCCCGCCCGTCGACGCGCAGGGCGAGGGCCTTCTCCGCGTAGTACTGGGCGGGCGCGGCCGCGCCCGGGTCGAACTCCGCCAGCGTGCGGTACGCGAGCGCCTGCATGCCGTACAGATCCTCGTCCTTGAAGGTCTGCATCCAGTCCGGCGGTTCCACGTCCTGCCGGTCGGAGACGAAGAGGTCCTCCGCCTGCCCGAGCGTGCGGCGCATCGCCTGGCCCTTGCCCATCGACGCCTGCGCCCAGGCCTCGATCGTGTGGAACATCGCCTTCGTCCGTGGCTGCAGGCGGTCCCCGGCGCCCGACTGGGCGAGCTTCATCAGGTCCAGGGCGTCGTCCGGCCGGCCGAGGTGCACCATCTGCCGGGCCGCCCGGGACAGCGCCTCACCCGCGCGCGGCCGGTCACCGCCCTCTCTGGCGGCGTGGGCGGCGATGACGAAGTACTTCTGCGCCGTGGGCTCCAGGCCGACGTCGTGCGACATCCAGCCCGCGAGGACGGCGAGGTTGGCCGCGACGCCCCACAGGCGCCGCTGGAGATGGGGTGGATGGTGGTAGGCGAGCATGCCGCCCACCTCGTTGAGCTGGCCCACGACCGCCTTGCGCTGCAGCCCGCCGCCACGGGCCGCGTCCCAGGCGCGGAACACCTCGACCGAGCGCTCCAGCTCCTCGATCTCCTGGGACCCGATGGGGGCGGCCTCGTAGCGGTCGAACCCGGCGGGGTCGGCGTGCAGGGGGTCGTCGAGGACAGGGGCATCGGCCTTCAGGGCCGGGTCGGTGTGCAGCCAGTCGCGCATGGAGCTGCTGAGTGTGGATCCCGCGGCGAGCGCTGCACCCGCGCCCACCAAGCCGCGTCGGTTGAGCATGAGGTCCATTCCCGTGAATTCGGTGAGGACCGCGGCGGTCCGTTCGGGCGCCCACGGCACACCGTCGGGATGTTCCTCGATCCCGTCGCTCTGCCGTTTCCCCGTACGCCCGTGCCGCACCAGACCTAGGTCCTCGATGGTCACGACACGGCCGAGACGCTCGGTGAACAGGGCCGCCAGCACCCGCGGCACCGGATCGCGCGGGATCTCTCCCATGTCGATCCACCGCCGCACCCGGGAGGTGTCGGTCGCCAGCTGGGGGTGGCCCATGGCCGCCGCCTGCCGGTTGACCAGCCTCGCGAGTTCGCCCTTCGACCAGCCGGCCAGGCCGAACAGGTCCGCAAGGCGGGTGTTGGGTTGTCCGCTCACGTCAAGCCCCCAGGTTCTCGGCTGAGTTGACAGTAGCCCGGTGGAGGTTGCCGGGCGACTATTCGCCACGGTTCGCCAGGGTCCGCCAGATGGTGTGCCACCGGCCATCGGGTGTCAGGTAGGAACGCGCCACCCCGACCCGGTCGCCACCCGCATATGACGGCCGTATACGGCCGAGCACGGCGGGCAACGACGGGCACATTCCCCAGGGTGTACCCGGACGGCCGGGCCGGGTGGGCGCACGCTCCCGGAACCACGCTCACGGGGCACGGAACCTGAGCATGAGTTCGGGACGCGGATGTACAGGCAGGCACCGCAGGCACACGAAGGGATCTGTTTCTCCCATGTACGCAGCATCGTCCTCCGTGTCCGCCCCGCCCCGGCCGCTGCGCCCCCGCCCGGCGGGCGGCGGGCCCTACCTCGACCCGGCGCCGCGTGCGGCCGGTCCCGTACCGGTCGCGGGCCGGACCCGGCGGCTCCCGGGCCAGCCCGGGACCCAACCGCTCAGCGGAAGGCTGGACTTGTCCGGTCCCCAGGGCGCGCAGCTACGCACCGCGCTCGCCTCGGTGCACCGGATCTGCCCGGAGTTCGCCCCGGTGCAGATCCTGCGGCGCAGCGGACGGTCCGTCCTCCTCGTCGGGACGACAGGGCGCAGCACCGCCGTCGCCAAGTGCCTCCTGGACCACTCGCCGGCCTGGGCGGAGCGGAGCCGCCAGGAAATAGCCGCATACCGCTCGTTCGTCCGGCACCGGCCACCGGTCCGGGTGCCGAGGCTGATCGCGGCGGACCCGGACAACTGCACGCTGGTGATCGAGCGGACGCCGGGCCGGACGGCGGCGTTCCAGCGGCATCCGATGGAGGCCCCGCCGCGCGCGGACATCCGGGCCGCGCTCGGCGCGATCTGCCGGGTGAACGCCTGGCGGCCCGCGGCGGGCACCTTCGACATGCCGCTGGACTACGCGGCCCGGATCTCCCGGTACCACGAGCTGGGTCTGCTCACCGACCGGGACCTCGGCGACCTGCAGAAGCTGCTGCACGGCATCGCCCATGAGGTGGGCCGGCACGGCATGCTCCAGTTCTGCCACGGCGACGCCCTGCTGTCGAACATCCTGCTGTCACCGGCCGGTCCAGTGCTGGTGGACTGGGAGCACGCGGGCTGGTATCTGCCGGGGTACGACCTGGCGACGCTGTGGCTGGTCCTCGGGGAAGCGCCGGTGGCCCGGCGGCAGATCAGCCAGATCGCCCAGTCGGCGGGCCCGGCCTCCCGGGACGCCTTCCTGGTGAACCTGATGCTCCTGCTGACCCGGGAGATCCGTACGTACGAGACGGCCGTGCAGCGTTCGATGCACGACACGGCCCCGGCGGCACCGGTCACGGCCCACCCGGGTGCCACGCCGTCCGGCGAGGAACAGCGGCTGCTGCTCAGGCGGTTGCACGACGACTGCCAGATGGCCCGCAAGGCCGTCCGCGCGGCTGTGGGTACGCGCTGACGTGTAGGAAGGTCCGCGGTGCGCCCTGAGCGGCGGCGTACCGCGGACCTTGGTACACGTGCCCGGACTTCGAGATCCACTGGTGTATGCCAGTGACGCCCCGCAGGCCCGCGCGCCGCCGCCGCGAAACTCGCCGGAAACCCTCTGTGACATGGGAAATCGCCATCCCGAAGGCATCATTGACGGATCGTCGGCAAGCCGGTACCACTGACCCAGCTCTGCGCCGTACGCCCCACCACGCCCCGCCCGTCACAGGAGGCCGCATTGCGACGATCCGCCACCGACCCCACGTCCACACCCGGCCACAGACGTCTGCGGCGGACCGCCGTCCCGCTCGCCTCCGCGGCCCTGCTGCTGCCCCTGCTCGGCGCCGCGCCGGCCCCCACCGCCGCGGACACCGCCACGCACCGGCTGCAGGACGCGTTCGCCACCGCGGCGGCCGACTACCACGTGCCGCAGAGCGTTCTGCTGGCCGTGTCCTATCTCCAGTCCCGCTGGGACGCGCACGGCGGCGCGCCGAGCGTGACCGGCGGCTACGGCCCGATGCACCTCACCGACGCCCGGACGGCACTCGCCACCGCGGAGCACTTCGCCGAGGGGACGGAGGACGCCCGGGGCGACAGCGCCCGTGCCGCGTTCCACCCCGCCGTCGAGGTGCCTGCGGAGCCGGCGGTCCCGGCCCGCCTGAAGACGCTGCCGAGGGCCGCGGAGCTGACCGGCATCCCCGCCGAGGAACTGCGTACCGACCCGGCGGCGAACGTCGCGGGCGGCGCCGCCCTGCTCGCCGCCGCGCAGAAGGAGCTGGGCGAGCCGCTGAGCGCCGACCCGGCCGACTGGTACGGCGCGGTGGCGCGGTTCTCCGGCGCCGACGACCGGGCGACCGCCGCCGCGTACGCCGACGACGTGTACGACGTGCTGCGCACCGGCGAGGAGCGCGTCACGGACGACGGCCAGCTGGTGGCCCTGACCGCCCGGCCGGGGCTGACCGCCGACACCGGTCAGCTGGAGCGGACCGGACTGCGCACGCTGTCCACGGACGGCACCGAGTGCCCGAAGTCGGTGTCCTGTGTGTCGGTCCCAGCACCGTACGAGGAGTTCGGGGACAACGACTACGGCAACCACGACCTCGGCGACCGCCCGGCGTCACAGAGCGTCAGGTACATCGTCATCCATGACACGGAGGGTGCCTGGGAGGGGGTCATGAACCTCATCCAGGACCCCACCTATGTGTCCTGGAACTACACGATCCGCTCCACCGACGGTCTGATCGCCCAGCATGTCAAGGGCAAGGACGTGGCCTGGCACGCCGGCAACTGGTACGTCAACGCCAAGTCGATCGGCATCGAGCACGAGGGCTTCCTCGCCTCGCCGGACGCCTGGTACACGGAGGCGATGTACCGGTCCTCGGCGCGGCTGGTGCGGTACCTGGCCCGGACGTACGACGTCCCGCTGGACCGGCAGCACATCCTGGGCCACGACAACGTACCCGGTCCGACCGCGTCCACCGTCCCGGGGATGCACACGGACCCCGGCCCGTACTGGGACTGGCGGCACTACTTCCAGCTGCTCGGCCACCCGTTCCGGCCCACGGCCGGCCGGCACGCCGCAGTGGTGACGATCCTGCCGGACTACACCTCGAACCGGCCCGTGTACACCGGCTGCACCACCAAGGGCGAGCCGTGCGCGGCGCACGGCTCCAGCGAGGTGCGGCTGTACACCGACCATGACGCGACCGCCCCGCTGGTCAGGGACATCGGCCTGAAGACGGACCCGACCGACGGGGTGAACGATCTGTCCTCGCGGGTCTCCACCGGGCAGCAGTACGCGGTGGCCGACCGCTGGGGCGACTGGACGGCCATCTGGTACCTGGGGCAGAAGGCCTGGTTCCGGAACCCGGTCGAGGACCCGACGGCCGTACCGGCGAAGGGCCTCGTGGTGAGGCCGAGGGACGGCCTGGCGAGCATCCCGGTGTACGGCCGCGCCTACCCGGAGAAGGAGGCCTACCCGGCGGGCGTCCCCGCCCAGTCGGTGGTGCCGCTGCCCTACACGATCCCGGCCGGGCAGACGTACGTGGTCGGTGACGAGGTGCCGGGCGAGTACTACTACGCGGTCACCTTCACCCCCGGCTCGCACCGGGTCGTGGCGGGCAAGGACCTGTACTACGAGATCCAGTACGGCCACCGGGTCGGGTTCGTCCGTGCGGCGGACGTGACGCTCGAAGGGGCGGCGCACTAGCCGGGGTGTCTCACCCCGGCGCCCGTCCCTGCTCTCAGCCCTGCTGGAAAAGCTCCGCCGGGAGCGGCTTCAGCAGGGCGTACAGGTCGTCGGTGATCGGGCGGTCCCAGGCGGCGATGGTGACGAGGACGCCGTCGCTGCGATCGAACTGGACGCAGGAGATCCGGCTCTCGGAGAGCTTCAGCCGCCGCACGATGAGGAGGTTGTCTCCCTGGAGCACCGGGGTGTCCTCCACACCGACGACGGTGACCTCCTCGTCGTTCTCCAGCGCCAGCAGCAGCTGCCCCACCTCGAAGGGGATCTCCCCCTCGGTGACGTCGCGGGCCGGGGAGCCCTCGGGGAGGTTGCCGATGATCATGGCGGGGCCGCGTCCGCCGAACAGGTCGTAACGCAGGAAGACGCCCTGGCAGGTGCCGTCGGGGGCGGGCAGCAGGCCCGCGCCGAGGTTGCCCGGCCAGTCGCCCGGGTCCATGGCCAGCACGTCGAAGTCGGGTCCGGCGGGGGTCGCGCTGCGGCGGCGGAGGAACGACATGCGGCCATGGTACGTGTCCGGGCTCCGGTGGGTGACCTGTGGGCGCCCGGGAGATCGGCTAGCGCAGGGGGCAGCTGGTGAGCAGGGTCGCCGGGTCCGCGCCGGCCGGGCGGGCGACGGTGCGGTCGGCGGGCGGGCGGCCGGCTCCGGCGAGCCAGCGTTCCAGGGCCGTGAAGGCGGAGCGGTGGCAGGGCACCATCGGGCGGAGCCGGCCGGGGAAGGCGTCGGCGAGCGAGTCGGTGTGGGTGCCGTCCTCGATGCGGTAGTAGCGCAGCAGGGAGCCGCGGCCGGCCTGGTGGACCATGCGCGCGTAGACGTCGGAGTCCTGGCTGATCGGCAGCAGCACGTCGAGGGTGCCCTGGAGGGTGATCAAGGGCTTGCCGATGCGTCCGGTCAGAGCGATGCGGTCGACCGCCCGGTGGACGGCGGCGGGCCGGTCGGCGTAGGCGTAGTCGGCGTCGCAGGCGGGGGTGCCGGAGGCGCAGTACGGGGTGCCCGCCTCGGTGTCGCCGTCGTAGCCGGGGTCGAGTTCCTCCCGGTAGATCCGCTGGGTGAGGTCCCAGTAGACCTGGTGGTGGTACGGCCACAGGAACTCGGAGCCGGCCGGGAAGCCGGCCCGGTGCAGTGCCGCCTCGGCCTCGGCGGCGCCGGGGCCGCCCGCGGCGTAGTCGGGGTAGTGGCGCAGCGCGGCCGGCAGGAACGTGAGCAGGTTGGGGCCGTCGGTGCGCCAGAGGGTGCCCTCCCAGTCGACTCCGCCGTCGTACAGCTCGGGGTGGTGCTCCAGCTGCCAGCGCACCAGGTAGCCGCCGTTGGACATGCCGGTGGCGAGGGTGCGGGCCGGGAGCCGGTGGTAGCGCTGGGTGACGACCGTGCGGGCGGCGCGGGTGAGCTGGGTGAGGCGGGTGTTCCATTCGGCGATGGCGTCGCCGGGGCGGCGGCCGTCGCGGTGGAAGGCCGTGCCGGTGTTGCCCTTGTCGGTGGCGGCGTAGGCGTAGCCACGGGTGAGCACCCAGTCGGCGATGGCCCGGTCGTTCGCGTACTGCTCGCGGTTGCCCGGGGTGCCGGCGACCACCAGGCCGCCGTTCCAGTGGTCGGGCAGCCGGATGACGAACTGGGAGTCGTGGTGCCAGCCGTGGTTGGTGTTGGTGGTGGAGGTGTCCGGGAAGTAGCCGTCGATCTGGATGCCGGGGACGCCGCTGGGCGTGGGCAGGTCCTTGGGGGTGAGGCCCGCGTAGTCGGCCGGGTCGGTGTGGCCGGTGGCGACGGTCCCGGCGGTGGTCAGCTCGTCCAGGCAGGCGGCCTGCTGGCGGGCGGCGCCGGGGACGTGCAGCCGGGCCTGGCCCGCGCAGTGGGCGTCCGCCGGCCCCGGGCCGACGGGTGCCGCGGTGGCGGGGGTGACCAGGAGGGAGCAGGCGGCGGCGAGCGAGAGCGCGCCCAGCGCGGTGCGCCGGGCTGCCCGGGTGTGCCGTCCGGGGCGGGCGGACCGACCGGGCCGGTCGAGCGGTGGTGTGGGGTGGGGACACATGTGGTTCCTCCGGCGGGTTGGGGACGCGCTGGAGGTTAGGGGCGGTGTGGGGGTTCCGGACATGTGTGGGGCCGCCATGATGACGGCGCGTTCGGCGGCGCCGGGCACCATGGCGGCCCTTCTTGGTCGCTGACTGGCTGTCAGGGGCAGCCGCTGTCGGCGAGGGTGAAGTAGCCCGCGGGCGACTCCTTCAGGGTGTGGGTGACGAACGTGTTGTACAGACCCATGTTCTGCTGGGATCCCTTGGCGTAGGTGTAGCCGCCGCTGGTGGTGGCCCGTCCCGCCTGTACATGGGCGTAGTTGCTCGCCGTCCAGCAGGCGGCGGTGCCGCCGCCCGGGTCAGGGTCCGGGCCGCCCGGGTCGCTGGTGTCCAGGCCGAAGAACCGGGCGATCCAGCGGCTGGAACAGATCGAGTCGAGGAAGTACGGGGCTCCGGTGCTTCCGCACTGTTCGCTGCCGGTGCCCGGGTCGACCGGGGTGCCGTGTCCGATGCCCGGGACCCGGTCGACCTCGACGGCGACCGTGCCGTCGGCGGCCAGGTACTGGTCCTGCCGGGTGGCGTCCGGCCCGATCGTCGTCGTGCGCGTGGGCGTCTGGGACAGGCCGTGCAGGGCCGTCCACTGGTCGCGCAGCTCGGTGGCGTTGCGCGGTACGACGGTGGTGTCCTGGTCGCCGTACCAGATGGCCGTGCGCGGCCATGGCCCGCCGTAGGACGGATAGGCGTCCCGCACGCGCTGGGCCCACGCGGCCGGGCTCAGGTCGACGCCGGGGTTCATGCAGGTGTACGGGCTGTTGTCCCTGGTGCAGTCGTAGGGCAGGCCGGCGACGACCGCGCCCGCCGAGAACACGTCGGGGTAGGCGGCGAGCATGACCGCGGTCATCGCGCCGCCGGCGGACAGGCCGGTGACATAGACGCGCTGCGGGTCGGCGCCGTAGGCGGTGACGGCGTGGCCGGCCATCTGCCGGACGGACAGGGCCTCGCCCTGGCCGCGCCGGTTGTCGCCGGCCTGGAACCAGTTGAAGCACTTGCTCGCGTTGTTGGCGGTGCCGGTCTCGGCGAGCACCAGCAGGAAGCCGTCGCGGTCGGCGAGTTGCGGCAGCCCGGAGTTGTCGGCGTAGACCTGGGCGCTCTGGGTGCAGCCGTGCAGGGCCACGACCACCGGCGGGTGGGCCGGCAGGGTGGCGGGCCGGTACACGTACATGGTGAGGGCGCCCGGGTTGGAGCCGAAGTCGCTCACCCGGGCGAGCGTGACGGCGGCGCGGGCCTGGGGTGCGGGGCCGGCGAGCGCGGTGCCGAGGACGACGGCGAGGACGGCGAGAAGGCGGGGCAGGAGACGAGGCAGCAGGCGGGCCCGTGGTGGGGCTCCGGGTGCCCTGCTGAACGGGGGCAGTGGCATGGCGGCTCCTTCGGTGGACACACGGGTCCCGGCCGCTCCCGCGGGGGCGGCGCCTGGCGCGCCGGGCGCGGCGGAACCAGCCGGGAGTGCCGGAACCATAGGTTCGGGTGTGTCCGGGCACCATGGCGCGGCGCACCACAGCGGTCGGAGCGTCCGTCGGCATCGGACGGATTGCGGAGCGCGGTGCGGTCTGCTACGCCTACGTCACCCTGGCATCACTCCGCCGGCATCACTGAGCCGACCGCACTCTGCCGGCCTCGCTCCCCGGCCGCACTCCCCTGTCGGCGCTCCTCGGCCAGCAGTCACTCCTGTGGTGGAGCCGGCGGCACCACCGCGACCGGGCTCGCCGCGTGCAGAAGCACGGCCTGGGTGACCGAGCCCATCATGCGGGCCGGGGCGAGCAGCCGCCGCCGGTGGCGGCCGACGACGACCAGCTCGGCGTCCTTCGAGGCCGCGACGAGGTGGCCGGCCGCGTCGCCGGGCAGTGCCTCGGCGTCGGCGCGTACCTCGGGATGCCGCTCGCGGTGCGGAGCGAGGAAGCCCTCGGCGAGGGTGCGGGTCTCGTTCTGCACGGCGTCCTGGTCGATCAGGGGTGGCACCAGTTGGCCGGGCGCCGACCAGGTCTGCACCGGCCACGGGTAGGCGGCGATCACCTGGAGCCGGGCGTCGCGCAGGGCGGCCTCGGCGAACGCGAAGGCGAGGACGGACTCGTCGGGGCTGTCGACGTGCAGGCCGACGACGACCCGCGGCCCGGGCTCGGCCGGTCCCTCCCCGTGCACCTCCCGGCCCGGCCGGGGTACGACGACCACCGGGCACTCGGCGTCCCGGGCGGCGGCGAGGCCGTTGGAGCCGAGCAGCAGGCTGGCGAAGCCGCCGCGCCCGCGGGAGCCGAGCACCAACAGCTGGGCGTCGCTGCCCAGTTCGGGCAGGACGGCACCCGGTACGCCCTCCAGGGCGAGGTATTCCACGGCCGGTGGTCCGGCGTGTTCCGCGAGCCGGCCGCGCACCTCGTCGAGCACCGGATCGCCCTCAGCCTCGGGCGGCCCGGCGACCAGCACGTCGGCCTGACCCCAGGCGGCGTACTGCCGTACGTGCACCACGCGCAGCGGTGCCGCGCGGCGGCGGGCGGCGTCCAGGGCCCAGTCCAGGGCGCGCAGGCTGTCCGCGGAACCGTCGACCGCGGCGATGACCGGCGCAGCGTTCATCCTTACCTCACCTCCGGAACACGACCTTCCCTTGCTGGGGCCAGCCTGGCTCAGGTCCGGCCCCGGCAGGGCGCTGCCGGTCGCGTGTCCGGAAATCCGGGCGGAACACCCCCGGTTCAGGTGAGGTCGAACTCGCCCTCCCGCGCGCCGGAGACGAAGGCGCCCCATTCCGCGGGGGTGAAGATCAGGGAAGGGCTCTCCGGCCGGCCGCTGTTGCGCATCGCGACGAAGCCCTCGACAAAGGCGATCTGGACATCGCCCAGACCGCGGCTGCTGGACTGCCACTCGGCCTTGCTGAGGTCCAGCTCCGGCTTGTCCCAGCCCGCGAGCGGCTGCTGCTGGATGGTGCTCTCGGCCACGTCCCTGCTCCTCCCGGTTCGTCGTCCGCGGGTCAGCCTAGCGACCGGTCGCTACGGCGGACAGGGCACGCGGGGAGAACCCTCCGGCAGGCCGGCCGGTCGCTCCGTCGGGAGTGTCAGGAGTCGGGGGGCTCGGCGCCCACGAGCCACATCGAGAAGAACTGGGAGCCGCCGCCGTACGCGTGCCCGAGCACCCTGCGGGCGCCGTCCACCTGGTGTTCTCCGGCCTGGCCGCGCACCTGGAGTGCGGCCTCGGCGAAGCGGATCATGCCGGAGGCGCCGATGGGGTTGGTGGACAGCACGCCGCCCGACATGTTGACGGGCAGGTCCCCGTCGAGCTCGGTCGCGCCGGACTCGGTGAGCTTCCAGCCCTCGCCCTCCGCGGCGAAGCCCAGGTTCTCCAGCCACATGGGCTCGTACCACGAGAACGGCACGTACAGTTCGGCGGCGTCGATGTCCCGGCGCGGGTCGGCGATGCCGGCCTGCCGGTAGACGTCGGCGGCGCACTCCTGGCCGGCCCGCGGGGAGACGAAGTCCTTCCCGGCGAACAGGGTGGGCTCGCTGCGCATGGCGCCGCCGAGCAGCCAGGCGGCCGGCCCGGGGGCGCGGGCCGCCCCGGCGCGGTCGGTCAGGACCATGGCGCAGGCGCCGTCGGAGGACGGGCAGGTCTCGGAGTAGCGAATGGGGTCCCACAACATGGGTGACGCCACCACCTTTTCCAGGGTGATGTCGTGTTCGTGGAGGTGGGCGTAGGGGTTCTTCAGGGCGTTGCGCCGGTCCTTGTAGGCCACGAGGGCGCCGATGGTGCCGGGCGCGCCGCTGCGCCGCATGTAGGCGCGCACATGGGGGGCGAAGAAGCCGCCGGCTCCGGCGAGCAGGGGCTGCTGGAAGGGGATGGGCAGGGACAGGCCCCACATGGCGTTGGACTCGGACTGTTTTTCGAAGGCGAGGGTGAGGACCGTTCCGTGGACGCGGGCGGCGACCAGATTCGCGGCGACGAGCGCGGTGGAGCCGCCGACGGAGCCCGCCGTGTGCACCCGCAGCAGGGGTTTGCCGACCGCGCCGAGCGCGTCGGCGAGGTACAGCTCGGGCATCATCACGCCCTCGAAGAAGTCGGGTGCCTTGCCGATGACGACGGCGTCGATGTCGGCCCACGTCAACTCGGCGTCTTGCAGGGCGCGCCGGGCGGCCTCGCGGACGAGGCCGGCGATCGACACGTCCCGGCGTGCGGCGACGTGCCTGGTCTGGCCGATCCCGACGACGGCCACGGGTTCCTTGCTCATCGTGGATCCCCTTCGAGTACGGCGACCAGGTTCTGCTGGAGGCAGGGTCCGGAGGTGGCGTGGGCGAGGGCGCGGTCACAGGCGCCGCGGTGGATGCGGGCGGCGGCCTCGCCGATGCGGATGAGTCCGGCGGCCATGACGGGGTTGGCGGCGAGGGCGCCGCCGGAGGGGTTGACGCGCACGCTGTCGTCGAGGCGGAGGGCCCGGCGCAGGATCACCTCCTGCGAGCTGAACGGCGCGTGCAGTTCGGCGGTGTCGACGGGCCGTTCGAAGGCTCCCGCGTTCTCGGCGGCGAGCCGGGTGGAGGTCGAGTCGGTGAGGTCGCGCACGCCCAGGCCGTGGGCCTCGACGCGGTGGTCGATGCCCCGGATCCAGGCGGGCCGCTCGCACAGCTGACGGGCCCGCTCCCCCGCCGCGAGGATCACGGCGGCGGCGCCGTCACCGATGGGCGGGCAGTCGCCGGTGCGCAGCGGCCGCACCACGTAGTCGCCTTGCGGTACGGGGCCGGTGAGCTGGGCGTGGGGGTTGGCGGTGGCGTCGGAGCGGCTGCGGGCGCCGACGGCTGCGAGCGCGGGTTCGTCGGTGTGTCCGGCGTCTATGAGTGCCTGCGCCTGGAGGGCGGCGAGGGCTATGGCGTCGGGCCACAGGGGGGCGACGTAGTAGGGGTCGAGCTGGCGGGTGAGGACGTCGCGGACGGAGCCGGGCGAGCACTTGCCGTAGGAGTAGACGAGCGCGGTGTCGGCGTCTCCGGTGAGCAGTTTGGTCCAGGCCTCGTACAGGGCCCAGGCGCCGTCCATCTCGACGTGCGACTCGGAGATCGGCGGCCAGGCGCCGACGCCGTCGAGGGCGAGGGTGAAGGAGAAGGCGCGGCCGGCGAGGTAGTCGCTGGAGCCGGAGCAGGTGAAACCGATGTCGGCGGTCCTCAGGCCGGTCTGTGCCAGGACGTCGTGCAGGACCGGCATGAGCATCTCGACCTCGGAGGACTCCTGGGTGGAGCGCCGGTGGTCGGTCTGCGCGAAGGCGACGACGGCGATGTCCCGGGGGCCGGGGGCTTGCTCGCTGGTCACAGCAGCTCCTTGTACGTCTCGTAGGCCGCGTCGGGTTCGCCGGTGGGCCGGTAGTGGTCGGGGTAGCGGGCGCCCTCGGTCCACACCGGTTCCACGCGCAGGCCCATGCGGACCTGGTCGTAGGGGATGCCGCCGATGCGGGCGTGCAGGGCGAGGTCGGCGCCGTCCAGGGCGATGTGGGCGTAGACGTACGGGACCTCGATGTCGAGGTTCTTGGCCTTGATGTTGACGATGCAGAAGGTGGTGACTGTGCCGCGGGGACCCACTTCGACCTGTTCGGCTGTGGCGACCCCGCATGTGGGGCAGGCACCCCTCGGCGGGACGTACACCTTGCGGCAGGACGGGCAGCGCTCGCCGACGGTGCGCCGCGCGGAGAGGGCGTCGATGTAGGCGGACTGGGCGCGGCCGGGTGAGTAGGTGTAGTCCAGGCGGGCGGGGGCGACGATGCCGGTGAGCGGGTTCTCGAACACGCCGCTGTGACCGCCGGGTTCGGCGGGCTTTCCGTCGTACGGCTCGAAGCAGGCGATGTCGGTGATGGCGCCGGTGCGTTCCCCGGCCCAGCGGACGCGGACCCGCATGCCGGTGCGGACCGCGTCGGGACCGGGGGCGTCGAGCGCGTGCAGCAGGGCGGTGTCGGCGCCGTCGAGCCGGACCAGGACCCAGGCGAAGGGTGTGGCGAGGGGCTGGCCGCGGCGGGGGGCGTGGTTCCAGGCCCAGGTGGTGACCGTGCCGGTGGGGGCGACCTCCACCAGATCGTGGATCTCCTCGGCGGTGACGGGGTCGTACTCGACGGGCGGGACCAGGGTGCGGCCGTCGGTGGTGCGCACGCCCAGGACGACGCGTTCGCGTAGGCCGGTGAGGAAGGCGCTCTGGACGGGGCCGAGGGAGCGGGTGAAGGGGAACTCGACGACGAGTGGGGCGGAGAGGACTTCTGGCATCGGTGCTTGCCTCCTTCGGGGACCGGCGCGCGTGGACGGTGCGGGAGCCGACTGAGCAGGGTCGGGCAGGGGTGCGAACGGCGTCCGCCAACCCCCGGCGGGGCGTCACGCGCGCTTGTAGACGGGGGGCCGTTTCTCCGCGAAGGCGCGGGCGCCCTCCTTGGCGTCGGCGGTGTCGAAGACCGGCCGGCCACGGGCGAGTTCGGCTGCGAGGCCGTCGGTCTCGGTCATCTCGGCGGTCTCGTACACGGACGCCTTGACGGCTTCGACGGCGAGCGGGCCGCAGGCGTTGACCTGTTCGGCGATCTCCAGGGCCTTGGCGAGGGCGGTGCCGTCGGGGACGACATGTCCGATCAGGCCGATGCCGGCGGCTTCCCGGGCGCTGTAGGGGCGCCCGGTGAGCAGCATCTCCAGGGCGTGGGTGCGCGGGATCTGCCGCTGGAGGCGGACGGTGGAGCCGCCGATCGGGAAGAGGCCGCGTCTCACCTCGTACAGGCCGAAGGTCGCGGACTCGCCCGCGACCCTGATGTCGGTGCCCTGGAGGATCTCGGTACCGCCCGCGACACAGTGGCCCTCGACGGCGGCGATCACGGGTTTGCGGGGGCGGTGGTGGCGCAGCATCGCCTTCCAGTGCAGGTCGGGATCGGCCTTGAGCCGGTCGCGGTGCTCCTCTCCCCGCATGCGGTCGCCGGCGAGCGCCTTGAGGTCCATGCCGGCGCAGAAGGAGCCGCCGGCGCCGGTGAGCACGATCGAGCGGACGGAGTCGTCCGCGTCGGCCTCGATCCAGCCGTCGTACAGGCCGACGAGCATCGCCAGTGAGAGCGCGTTCCTGGCGTCGGGCCGGTTGAGCGTGAGCACCAGTGTGGCGCCCTCGCGCTGCACGGTGAGGTGTTCCGTCCCATCCATGGGCCATCTCCCCTCGGTCAGAACGAGAACAGGTTGCAGGAGGCGAGGGGCCACTTCAAGGGTTTTCTGACAGACAGTCAGATTTCTTCGGCGCGGGCCCTTCACAGTTGCCGCGCCCTTTGCTCTGATGACCGGCGAACCGACGGATGCGCCTCTCTTCGCCAGCGCTGCCGGGGTCAGGAGGAAGCGGTGGAGTACAACCTTGCCGACCTGTTCGAGTCGGTCGTCGACGTGGTCCCGGACCGCGAGGCGCTCGTGTACCTCGACCATCCCGGCACGGGCGCGGAGCGCCGGCTGACCTACGCGGAGCTGGACGCCGCCGCCAACCGCGTCGCGCACCACCTGGTCGACCACGGCATACAGCCCGGCGAACACCTCGGCCTGCACCTGTACAACGGTGTCGAGTACCTCCAGACGGTGCTGGGCTGCCTGAAGGCCAGGATCGTCCCGGTCAACGTCAACTACCGCTACGTGGAAGAGGAGTTGGTGTACCTCTACCGGGACGCCGACCTCGTGGCGCTGGTCTTCGACGCGGAGTTCGAGGACCGGGTGGCGGGGGCACTGCCGCGGGCGCCGAAGCTGCGGCATCTGCTGCGGGTGGGCGCACCGGCCGCGGAGGCGGCGCCCGGGGCGGTGCCGTTCGCCGACGCGGAGACCGCCGGGTCGCCCGGCCGGGGCTTCCCCGCGCGCTCCGGGGACGACCAGTTCATCATCTACACCGGCGGCACGACGGGCATGCCCAAGGGTGTGATGTGGCGTCAGGAGGACCTTTTCTTCGCCGGATTGGGCGGCGGCGCGCCGACCGGGGAGCCGGTCGAGGCCCCGGAGGAGCTGGCCCGGCGGGTGGCCGCGGGCGGCGCCGGGATCACCTTCTTCCCCACTCCCCCGCTGATGCACGGCACCTCGACGCTCACCGCGTTCATCGGTTTCAACTTCGGCCAACGCGTGGTGCTGCACCGCAAGTTCGTACCGGAGGAGGTGCTGCGGACCGTCGAGCGGGAGAAGGTAACCAGCATGTCCCTGGTCGGGGACGCGATGCTCCGGCCGCTGATCGACGCGCTCGGCGGTCCCCTGAAGGGAACCGACTGCTCGGCCCTGTTCAGCGTCTCCTCGTCGGGCGCGATCATGTCGGAGACGGTGCGCCGGCAGTTCCACGAGCTGGTCCCGCACGCGATGCTGCTGAACAACTTCGGCTCCTCCGAGTCGGGCTTCAACGGCACCGCGACCGAGGACGCGGGGCCCGAGCGCGGATTCCGCATCCGGGTCAACTCCCGTACCCGGGTCGTGGATCCGGCGACGTTCGAGCCGGTCGCGCCGGGCGAGGTGGGCCGGGTGGCGCAGTGCGGTCACGTACCGCTCGGCTACTACAACGACCCGGCGAAGACCGCCGAGACGTTCTTCGAGAAGGACGGGCGGCGCTGGGTGCTGCTCGGAGACATGGCGACGGTCGACACGGACGGCGTGGTCACCGTCCTGGGCCGGGGCTCCCAGTGCATCAACACCGGGGGCGAGAAGGTGTACCCGGAGGAGGTCGAGCAGGCGCTCAAGGCGCATCCGGATGTGTACGACGCGCTGGTCGCCGGCGTGCCGGACGCCAGGTGGGGCAACCATGTGGCGGCCGTGGTGCAGCTGCGCGCGGGGGCGCCGCGCCCCTCGCTGGCCGACATCCAGAGCCACTGCCGTACCCGTCTGGCCGGTTACAAGGTCCCCCGCCAGCTGGTCATCACGGACGCCATCCAGCGGTCGCCGAGCGGCAAGGCGGACTACCGGTGGGCGCGACAGGTGGCGGTGGCGGCGGAGCACCCGTAGCCCGGGGTGTCCCGCGCCGCCGGGACCGCACCCGAGGATTACTCTGGGTGCCCGGCCCAGCTGTCCACTGACAGACAGTGACGACTTCGGGGCCCGCACGGAAGGACCTTCGGGTGTCTCACCTCACGCCTGGCCGGCTGCCGGACGGTACGGCGGTGACGGAAACCGGCCACGCGACGGCCGGGGGTTCCGACCCGCGCAAGGCGACGGATTCCGGGCAGCCCGGCCGGTTCCGCCGTCGGCATCCCCGCGTGGCGCGGTGCGTGACCGTAGGCGTGAGCGTTCTCGCCGCCGCCCTCCTCCTGGGCGCGCTGCTGCTGCCGGACCAGCTGGACCGCCTCACCCCGGGCGCGTTCCTGCGCCTGCCCGTGGAGGGCGTTCTCCTCGCCGCCCCGCTCCTCGCGCTGCCGCCCCGGGCGAAGCGGGCCGCCGCCGTGGCCGGCGGCTTCCTCACCGGGCTGCTCGCCCTGCTCAAGGGTGTCGACATGGGCTTCCGCACGGTGCTGCTCCGCCCGTTCGACCCGGTGCTGGACTGGGGTCTGCTGGGCAACGCGGCGGACTACCTGCGGGCGACGTCCGGGCGGACCAGCGAGCTGCTCGCCATCACCGGGGCCCTCGTCCTCGCACTCGCCGTCCTCACCCTGACGACGCTCGCGGCGCTCCGGCTCACGGCCGTGATGACCCGTCACCGGCCGCGCGCGGTCCGCGTCACCCTGGCGCTGGCCGCCGCCTGGCTCCTCTGCGTCACGCTCGGCCTGCGCACCGGCGGGGTCCCCGTGGCCGCCGCCATCGACGCGGACCTGGTCGGCGAGCGCGTCCAGCAGTCGCGTACGTCCCTCGCGGACGCGGGGGCCTTCCGGCGCCAGGCCGCCCACGACGCCTTCGCGCACACTCCGCCCGGCCGGCTGCTCACCGGGCTGCGCGGCAAGGACGTGTTGTTCACCTTCGTCGAGAGCTACGGCCGTACGGCGATCGAGGACCCGGCGATGGGCCCGCGGATCGGCGCGGTGCTGAAGGAGAACACCGCCGCTCTCCGGGCGTCCGGCTTCGCGGCGCGCAGCGGCTGGCTGCGCTCGCCGGTCACGGGCGGCGGCAGCTGGCTGGCCCACGCGACCTTCCTGTCCGGGCTGTGGATCAGCAACGAGCAGCGGTTCCGCACCCTGACCTCCAGCGACCGGACCACCCTCACCGGTGCCTTCCGCGCGGCCGGCGCCTGGCGGACGGTGGGCATCGCGCCCGGGGTGGACCGGGCCTGGCCGGAGGGCCGGTTCTTCGGCCTGGACCACGTCTACGACCGCGCCCGTCTCGGCTACCGCGGCCCCGGCTTCGGCTGGTCGCAGGTGCCGGACCAGTTCGCCCTGGAGGCGTTCCGGCGGCTGGAGTCCGGGCGGCGCGGCCGGGGTCCGCTGATGGCGGAGATCATCCTCACCTCCAGCCATCACCCGTGGGCGCCCGTGCCCCGCATGACCGACTGGCGCAGCCTGGGCGACGGCTCGGTCTTCCACCGCGTCCGGAAGTACGGCACGGATGCCGAGGAGGTCTGGCGGCACCCGGAGAGCGTGCGCGCCGGATACCGGGACGCCATCGCCTACTCGCTGCGCAGCCTGTTCGGATTCCTCCGGCGCTACGGCGACGAGGACACCGTCCTGGTCTTCCTCGGTGACCACCAGCCCGTGCCGGCGGTCACCGAGGGCAGCCCCGGCAAGGACGTGCCGGTCACGATCGTCGCCCACGACCCCGAGGTGCTGGCGCGGATCTCCGGCTGGGGCTGGACCGAGGGCCTGAAGCCGGCCGCGGACGCCCCCGTCTGGCGGATGGACGCGTTCCGGGACCGGTTCCTGAGGGCGTACGGCCCCCAGCCGGGCCGACCTCCCCGCCCACCCGTCACCGGTCGAGGAAGGCGAGCGTCCGGCTGACGAACCGCTCCGGGTCGTCCAGCCAGGGGTAGTGCGCGGCGCCGGGCTGGACGGCGCACTCGGCGTGCGGGAAGGCCTCGGCGGTGCGGCGGGCGACGGCGGGGCTCGGCCAGCCGTCGAGTGCGCCCGCGTACACGAGGACCGGCGCGGTCAGTGCGGCGAGGGCCTTCCGGGTCGCGTCCGGGGTGAAGGCGCCTTCGGCGAAGTAGCGCTCGCCGGCCTCCTCGTTGGTCTGTCGCAGCTCGGCGTCCGTGTGGGCCCGGGCGGCGTCGTCCCAGCGGCCGTAGAAGAACGGCAGGAACGCGTCGTGGAAGTCCGCCTCGCCCGTGAGCCAGGCACGGAAGGCGGGGAACGCCCGCCCGAACCACGGCTCGCCCTCACGCAGCCGGGCCGCGGCCAGCCGGTCCTCGGGCACGGCCCGCAGTCCCAGGGCGGACGGGTTGGGGGTGATCAGCACCAGCCGTCGTATCCGCTGCGGGTGGCGGGCCGCGTAGAGCATCGCCAGGGCGGCACCCGCCGAGTGGGCGAGGAGATCCATGTGTTCCAGACCCATGTGGTCCCGCCATACCTCCAGGTCCTCGACCATCCGGTCGCAGCGGTACGTCGCCGGGTCCGCGGGCGCCGCCGAGTCACCGGTCCCCCGCAGGTCGAGCAGGGCCAGCCGGCGGTGCGCGGTCAGCCCGCCCAGCTGCCCGAGATACTCGGAGGCCCGCATGGGCCCGCCGGGCACCACGGCGAGCGGCTCCCCTTCCCCCCGCAGGTGGTAGGCGATCCGGGTTCCGTCGGACGCGGTGAAGGTCGGCATGCCGCTGATCATGGTGGGGCACACCGCTCGACCGCAACGCATGGGGGGCGCCCCGCGCGGAAAATCTTCACCGCCCTCTTGCCTCGGGGTTCGTGACCTGCATTTACTGACCCGGAACACATCGACCGAATGATCGGTCGGTGAGATGACGCTGCTGGTGAGGGAGACGTCGCGATGGCGGATGTGACGGACCTGCTCGACGCGGGCGAACGGCTCGGGCCCGAGGAGCTGCGGGCGCTCCAGCTGGAGCGGCTGCGCGCGTCGCTGCGGCACGCGTACGAGAACGTGCCGTTCTACCGCGAGTCCTTCGACAAGGCCGGCGTCCGCCCGGAGAACTGCCGCACGCTCGCCGACCTCGCGCGCTTCCCCTTCACGACCAAGGCGGACCTCCGGGAGAACTACCCGTACGGCATGTTCGCCGTGCCCCGGGAGAAGATCCGCCGGCTGCACGCCTCCAGCGGCACCACGGGACGCCCCACGGTCGTCGGCTACACGGACAACGACCTTTCCATGTGGGCCGACATGGTGGCGCGTTCGATCAGGGCGGCCGGCGGCCGGCCGGGCGATGTCGTCCATGTGGCGTACGGCTATGGGCTGTTCACCGGGGGTCTCGGCGCCCACTACGGCGCCGAGCGCCTGGGCTGTACGGTCGTCCCCGCGTCCGGCGGCATGACGGCCCGGCAGGTGCAGCTGATCCAGGACCTGGAACCGTCCGTCATCATGGTGACCCCTTCCTACATGCTCACCCTGCTGGACGAGTTCGAACGGCAGGGCGTGGACCCGCGCACCACCTCACTGCGGGTGGGCGTCTTCGGGGCCGAGCCCTGGACCGAACAGATGCGGCGGGAGATCGAGGAGCGGTTCGCGATCGACGCCGTCGACATCTACGGACTCTCCGAGGTGATCGGCCCCGGCGTCGCCCAGGAGTGCGCGGAGACCAAGGACGGCCTCCATGTGTGGGAGGACCACTTCTACCCGGAAGTCGTGGATCCGATCACGGGTGAGGTGCTGCCGGAGGGCGAGCGGGGCGAGCTGGTGTTCACCTCGCTGACCAAGGAGGCCATGCCGATCGTCCGGTACCGGACGCGGGACCTGACACGGCTGCTGCCCGGCACGGCCCGGGCGTTCCGGCGGATGGAGAAGATCACCGGGCGCAGTGACGACATGGTGATCCTGCGCGGGGTCAATCTGTTCCCGACCCAGATCGAGGAGATCGTGCTGCGCACGCCCGGTGTGGCGCCGCACTTCCAGTTGCGTCTCACCCGCGAGGGCCGCATGGACGCGCTGACCGTGCGGGCCGAGGCCCGCCCGGACGCACCGCCGCAGGTGCGGGAGGCGGCGGCCCGGGCCATCGTCGCGGCGGTCAAGGACGGCATCGGGGTGTCGGTCGGCGTGGAGATCGTGGAGCCCGAGTCACTGGAGCGCTCGGTGGGCAAGATCCGCCGGATCGTGGACCTGCGTCCGCGCGACGCCGGATAGGGAACCGGCGCACGGGACGGCCCGGAGCACGCGCAACGGCGCCGGCCGGCGCGGGACAGCGTCGACTGCGGGGCCCCGGCCGCAGGGGAAGCCCCGACCGCGCGGGGCAGCCGCTCCGCGCGGTCGTATCGACGTACCTCGAAACGTCGCCGGGCGGCCTATACTCCGGAGCCATGACGGACACCGCCCCCACCCCGGACCCGGACCTGGTCAACGCGCTGCGGGCACTGTCCAACCCGATGCGCCTCCAGATGCTGCGATGGCTGCGCGAACCCGAGCGGCACTTTCCGATGGAGGCGGCCATCGCCGATCCCGCCGAGATGGGTGTGTGCGTGAGCCACATCCAGGCGAAGGCGGGGCTGGCCCAGTCCACCGTGTCGGCCTACATGGCGGAACTCCAGCGCGCGGGTCTGGTCCGGGCGACCCGGGTCGGCAAGTGGACCCACTACAAGCGGGACGAGCGGCGTATCGCCGACCTCGTCGCGGAGCTGGGACAGACCCTCTAGCCGCCACCGGCCCACCGCCGGCGTTCCACCGCCGGCGCTCCCCCTTGCGCGTCATATCGAAAATCTGCGATATTCCGAATCGACGAAACGACGTCTGTCCTGCGAGGGAGCGCACCCATGGACCTCGGCACGTTCGGGATCTACACCTTCGACTTCGAGCACCAGCCGGCCGCGCGGATCCGGGACTCCGTCCAGCAGCTGGAGGACATGGGCTGGCGGGCACTGTGGATCCCCGAGGCGCTCGGCCGGGACGCGTTCACACACGCCGGCCTGCTGCTCTCCGCCACCCGGCGGCTGACCGTCGTCAACGGCATCGCCCGGATCTGGTCCCGCGAGGCCCGCTGGACGCACGGCGCCGCCCTGCTGCTGGCGGACGCCTACCCGGGCCGGCACGTACTCGGCCTGGGCTTCGGCGGTGAACCCCGGCCGGGGGTCAGGCCGCTGGCCGCCATGTCCGCGTACCTGGACGAGCTGGACACCCTGGAGACGCCGAACCCCCGCCCGGAGACCCCGGCCCGGCGGCTGCTGGCCGCGTACGGTCCGAAGATGCTCCAGCTGGCCCGCGACCGTGCCGCCGGCGCCCACACCTACCACGTGAACACGGCCCACACCGCACAGGCCCGGGAGATCCTCGGCCCGGACGCGTTCCTCGCCGTCGAGCACGCCGTGCTGTTCGAGACCGACCCGGTCCGGGCCCGCGGCCTCGCGCGCGAGCACCTGCGCGGTTACCTGCGGACGCCGTACAACCTCGCCAAGTTCCGCCGGCTCGGCTACACCGAGGACGACCTCTCCGGCGGCGGCAGCGACCGCTTCGTGGACGACCTGGTGTTCTGGGGCGACCCGGACACCGTCGTGGGGAAGCTGCGCGGCCACGTCGACGCGGGCGCCGACCATGTGGCCGTACAGGTGATCGGCGTACGGCCGGGCGAGTCGGCGCTTGCGCACTGGCGGTCGCTGGCCGACGCGCTGCCGCCGGCGAAGGACCCGGCCGGCCGATGAGCGACCAGCTCGGTCGCGGTACACCCCGGCGGAGCGCCGTGCGCCCAGGCCCGAGCGCCGTACACCCGGGCCGCCGTACGCCCCGGCTAGCCGCCGAAGCGGTCGCGCAGCTCCCGCTTGAGGATCTTGCCGCTCGCGTTGCGCGGCAACTCCGCCACGAACAGCACCCGTTTGGGCGCCTTGAACGGCGCGAGCCTCGCCTTCACATGCGCGATCAGCTCCTCCTCCGTCACCTCGCCGCGCGGGACGACGACCGCCGTGACGGCCTCGATCCACCGCTCGTCGGGCAGGCCGATCACGGCGGCCTCGGCGACCGCCTCGTGGGTGTACAGGGCGTCCTCGACCTGGCGCGAAGCCACCAGTACGCCACCGGAGTTGATGACGTCCTTCACCCGGTCCACGATGGTGAAGTAGCCCTCGGCGTCCCGCACCGCGAGGTCCCCGGAGTGGAACCAGCCGTCGCGGAAGGCCTCGGCGGTCTCCTCGGGCTTGTCCCAGTAGCCCTCGCACAACTGCGGTGAGCGGTAGACGATTTCGCCGGGCGTGCCGGCGGGGACGTCCTTGCCGTCCTCGTCGACCACGCGGGCGTCGACGAACAGGACGGGACGGCCGCAGGAGTCCATCCGGCCCTGGTGTTCGTCGGGCGCGAGGACGGTGGCCAGCGGGCCGATCTCGCTCTGGCCGAAGCAGTTGTAGAAGCCGAGCTCCGGCAGCCGCTCGCGCAGACGCTCCAGGACCGGCACCGGCATGACCGACGCGCCGTAGTACGCCTTGCGCAGTCCGGACAGGTCCCGGGTCGTGAAGTCCGGGCGGCCCGCCAGGCCGATCCAGACCGTCGGCGGGGCGAACAGGCTGTCCACGCGCCCCGCTTCGATCAGGTCGAACAGCCGGTCCCCGTCGGGCGCGTCGAGGATCAGGTTGGTCGCGCCGACCGCCAGGTAGGGCAGCAGGAAGACGTGCAGCTGCGCGGAGTGGTACAGCGGCAGGGAGTGCGCGGGGCGGTCCCCGGCGCTGAGGTCGAGGGCGGTGATCGCGCTCAGGTACTCGTGGACCAGGGCGCGGTGCGTCATCATCGCGCCCTTGGGCAGGGCGGTGGTGCCCGAGGTGTACAGGAGCTGCACCAGGTCCTCGCTGCGCGGCTCCGGGCCGTCGTACGGGGGTGTGGTCGCCAGGCGCGCCAGGAGCGAGTCGTCGGTGTCGCGCAGGGGCAGCGTGCGGACGTCGCCGGGGAGCCGGTCCGCGAGGTGGGGGTCGGTGAGGATGAGGGAGCTGCCGGACTGGCGGACGATGTACGCGAGGTCGTCGCCGGTGAGGCTGTGGTTGACCGGCACGTGCACGAGACCGGCGCGGGCGCAGGCCAGGAAGCCGATCAGGTAGGCGTCCGAGTTGTGGCCGTAGGAGCCGACCCGGTCGCCGCGGGTGAGGCCCTGGCCGAGCAGCACGCCCGCCGCTCGGGAGACGGCCTCGTCCAGTTGCTCGTACGTCCAGGCACGGTCGGCGTACTCGACCGCGGCCCGTGCCGGGGTGCGTCGGGCGCTGCGCCGCAGCACCCCGTCGACCGTGCTGCCCTGTCCCTGCGTCATGACTCATGATCCTGGGTCCGTCGCCGGAGCGGGTCAAGCACCCGGGCGGCCCGGACACATACCGGTGGGGAGTCCAACCGCTCCTTTCCTCCGCGACGTTGGGAGGGCGGCCACGCTCCGGCCGCAGCGGCCGAGCGGACCGGTCCCGTCCCGCGGTCCCGTCTCTGGTCCCGTCCCCCATGGGGCGGGACCACACTGGTCTCATACGGGGCGTGTGCGTCCCTCCCAGTAGGGGTCCCGCAGCCGCCGCTTGTACAGCTTGCCGTTGGGGTCGCGGGGCATCTCGGCGATGAAGTCGACGCTCCGGGGCCGTTTGTAGCCGGCGAGTCGCCCGGCGCAGTGGTCGAGGAGCGCGGCGGCCAGTTCCGGGCCCGGTTCATGGCCCGGGGCCGGTTCGACCACGGCCTTGACCTGCTCGCCCCAGTCGTCGTGCGGGATGCCGAAGACGGCGGCGTCGGCGACGGCGGGATGGGCGAGCAGGGCGGACTCGATCTCGGCCGGGTAGATGTTCACCCCGCCGGAGATGATCATGTCGATCTTGCGGTCGCGGAGGAAGAGGTAGCCGTCCTCGTCCAGGTAGCCGAGGTCGCCGACGGTGAAGAAGTCGCCGATGCGGTTCTTCCGCGTCTTGGCCTCGTCCTTGTGGTACGAGAAGCCGCCCGTGTTCATCTTCAGGTAGACGGTGCCGAGTTCGCCGGGCGGCAGCCGCTCGCCGTCCTCGTCGAAGACCGCGAGTTCGCTGATGGGCCAGGCCTTGCCGACGGTGCCGGGTTTCTTCAGCCAGTCCTCGGCGGTGGCGAAGGCACCGCCGCCCTCGCTGGCGGCGTAGTACTCCTCCACACAGTTCCCCCACCAGTCGATCATCGCCCGCTTCACATGGTCGGGGCAGGGGGCTGCCCCGTGGATGGCGTGCCGCATGGACGAGACGTCGTAGCGGGCCTTGACGTCGTCCGGGAGGGCCAGCAGCCGGTGGAACTGGGTCGGGACCATATGGGTGTGCGTGCACTTGTGCGCGTCGATGAGGCGGAGCATCTCCTCGGGTGTCCACTTGTCCATCAGCACCAGGCGGTGGCCGATGTGCAGGGAGGCGCCCGCGAACTGGAGGACGGCGGTGTGGTACAGCGGCGAGCAGACGAGGTGGACGTTGTCGTCGTACGGCTGGATGCCGAAGATGCCGAGGAAGCCGCCGAGGTAGGCCTCCTCGGGGCGCTTGCCGGGCAGCGGGCGGCGGATGCCGCGCGGGCGGCCGGTGGTGCCCGAGGTGTAGTTCATGACCCAGCCCAGCTCGCGGTCCTCGGGCGCCGACTCGGGCTGTCCGTCGAGGAGTTCGGCGTACGGCCGGAAGCCCTCGACCGTGCCGACGGAGTACCGGTGGCTCGGCGGGAGCCCGGCCTCGTCGGCCGCCCGGCGGGCCGGGCCGGCGAACCGCTCGTGGGCGAGGAGCACCTTGGCTCCGGAGTCGGCGGCGATCCAGGCGATTTCCGGGCCCACGAAGTGGTGGTTGACGGGGACGAGGTAGAGACCGGCCTGGCTGGCGGCGAGGTACGCGGTGAAGAACTCGGGGCCGTTGGGCAGGACGACCGCGAAGGCGTCCCCGCGCCGCAGGCCGGCGGCGCGCAGGCCGTGGACGAGACGGTTCGCGGCGGCGTGCAGCCGTCCGGCCGTCCACTCCTCGCCGTCCGGCGCGATCATGACCGTACGGCCGGGGTCCTGGGCGGCCTGGGCCCAGAAACCGGGGGGTGTGCTGGCAGGTGCGCTCACGACTGGCCGCTCCTTCCGGCGATGCGGTTGATGCGGTCCACGGCCTTCTCGAAGCCTCGGGTGAGGTCGTCGAAGACGGCCTGGACGCTGCGTCCGGCGGTCATCCGGCCGACGATCTGGCCGACCGGGGTGCCGAGCAGGGGCTCGACCTCGTACTTCTGGATGCGGGAGACGGCCTCGGCGACCAGCAGACCCTGCAGGGGCATGGGCAGGGTGCCGGGTCCGGCCGGGTCGTCCCAGGCGTCGGTCCACTCGGTGCGGAGCTGGCGTGCGGGTTTCCCGGTCAGGGCGCGGGAGCGGACGGTGTCCCCGGACCCGGCGGCGAGCAGTTTGCGGGTCAGGGCGGGCGAGTGGAGGTCGGCTTCTGTGGTGGTCAGCCATAGGGAGCCCAGCCATACACCTTGGGCGCCGAGGGTGAGCGCGGCGGCCACCTGTGGTCCGCTGCCGATGCCGCCCGCGGCCAGGACGGGCAGCGGGTCGACGGCCTCCACGATCTCAGGGGTGAGCACCATGGTGGCGATCTCCCCGGTGTGGCCGCCGGCCTCGTAGCCCTGGGCCACGACGATGTCGATGCCGGCTTCCCGGTGCTTGCGGGCGTGCCGGGCGCTCCCGGCGAGCGCGGCGACCAGGACGTCGCGGTCGTGGGCACGCGCGACGACGTCGGCGGGCGGGGAGCCGAGGGCGTTGGCCAGCAGCCCGATCGGGTAGTCGAAGGCGACGTCGAGCTGGGTGCGGGCGACCTGCTCCATCCAGCCGGTGATGCGCCAGCCGGACACCTCGCCCTCGGCGAGTTCGGGGACGCCGTGCGCGGCGAGGGTGTCCCGCACGAACCGCCGGTGTTCCTCGGGGATCATCGCCTCGACGTCTGCTTCCGTGACGCCCTCGACCTTCTTCGCGGGCATGACCACGTCCAGCCCGTAGGGCCGGCCCCCGGCGTGGGCGTCGAGCCAGTCGAGGTCGCGTTTGAGGTCGTCGGGGGCGGTGTAGCGGACCGCGCCGAGCACGCCGAAGCCGCCGGCCCGGCTGATGGCCGCGGCGACGGCGGGGAACGGTGTGAAGCCGAAGACGGCGTGCTCGATTCCCAGTTTCCTGCTCAGCTCCGTCTGCATGGGCGCAGGATGCCGCAGCCGACCGGACGAAGGAAGAGCTTTTCTGATACACCGTCAGATTTATCGGAAGGTCACGCGCCCCGTTGACACACTCCCTTCCTGACAGGAAAGTTTCACGGTGCAAGGCAGGCGCCGAAAGATACTTTCACGCGGGAGGCCGCAGCATGACGGACGACGTGGCAGGAAGACGAGCGAGCGGACCGACCCGCCGCCGGCTCGTCGCGGGCACCCTCGCGGCGGGCGGCGCACTCGCCCTCGGCGCGCTCCCGGCGGGCCCGGCCGCCGCCGCACCCGCCTTCGGCCGCCACCCCACCCTGCGCCACGGCTCCCCCGAACGCGCCGGGCTGCTCGCCGCGCACCTGCGGCGACTCGTCACGGACGCCGAGGCGTTCCTCACCCCCTCCCCCCGGCACCCCTGGTACGCGGGCGCCGTGCTGCTCGCCGGGCGCGGCGGTACCGTGGCGCTGCACGAGCCGATCGGCATGGCGGTGCGCTACGCCCGCTACGACGAGAAGAGCGACACCGGCGTCGAACTGCCGCCCGGACAGCAGCTCCCGACGACCCGGGACACCGTGTTCGACCTGGCCTCCGTCTCCAAGCTGTTCACCTCGCTCCTCGCCGTGCAGCAGATCGAGCGGGGCACGCTGGCCCTGGAGGGGACGGTCGCCTCGTACCTCCCGGAGTTCGGACGCGCCGGGAAGCAGGTGGTGACGATCCGTCAGCTCCTCACCCACACCTCGGGCTTCCGCGCGTGGCTGCCGCTGTACAACGCGCCGACGTACGAGGAGAAACTCCAGCTCATCTGGGACGAGGCACCCCTCAATCCGCCGGGCACCGCCTACCTGTACTCGGACCTGAACTTGATCTCCCTCCAGCTCGTCCTGGAGAAGATCACCGGCCGCACGCTCGACGTACTGCTGCGCGACGAGATCACCGGACCGCTCGGCCTCGACAGCACCCGCTACAACCCGCCCGCCTCCTGGAAGCCGCGGATCGCGGCGACCGAGGACGCGCGCAAGCCCTGGTCCGGGCTGGACCGCGGGCTGGTGTGGGGCGAGGTGCACGACGAGAACGCGTACAGCCTGGGCGGCGTGGCCGGTCACGCGGGCGTGTTCGCGAGCGCGTGGGACCTCGCGGTCCTCGGCCGCACGCTGCTCAACGGCGGCTGCTACGGCCGGGCCCGCATCCTGCGGCCCGAGTCGGTGGACCTGATGTTCACCGACTTCAACACCGCCTTCCCCGGCGACGAGCACGGCCTCGGCTTCGAGCTGTACCAGCACTGGTACATGGGGGCGATGGCCACCCCGCGCACCGCGGGGCACACCGGCTTCACCGGCACCTCGCTCGTGCTCGACCCCACGACCGACTCCTTCCTGGTCGTCCTCGGCAACTCCGTGCACCCGGTGCGCACCTGGCGGTCCGGTTCTGCGCCCCGGGTCGCCGCCGGCAACCACCTCGCCCGCGCGGTGCCGGTCCGCCCGGCGAGCGGCCGTACGGCCTGGTTCTCCGGCATGGCGAACGCCACGGCCGCGACGCTCACCCTGCCGGCGCTGGACACCTCCTGCGGCGCGGCCCGGCTGCGCTGCACCCTGTGGTGGGACACCGAACCCCGCTCCGACCTGGTCGCCCTGGAATCCACCACGGACGGCGGCGCCACCTGGCACCCGGTTCCCTTCACCACCACCCGCCACGGCAGCGACCCCGAGGAGCACCCGGCGGGCACGGTCACCGGCTGGTCGGGCCGCGTCTGGCACCGGGTGACCGCGGTCCTGCCGGCCGACCCCCGGCTGGCCCTGCGCTGGCGGTACACCACGGACGCCCGGTACGTCGGCCGCGGCGCCTACGTCGACGCGCTGCGCGTCGAAGCGGGCGGGACGGTGCTGTTCGACGGGGCACGCCCGGCGGACGCGGCACGGATCGCGGCGGTGGGATGGCAGGGCTCGGCCGACTGAGCCCGCGCCCGCGTGGTCAGTGCCGCTCCAGCACCGCCATGGCCGCGTTGTGCCCCGGCACCCCGCTGACCCCGCCCCCGCGCACCGCGCCCGCCCCGCACAGCAGCACGTTGGGGTGCCGCGTCTCCACACCCCAACGGCCGCTGTCCTGCTGGGCGTACGGCCAGGACAGGGCCCGGTGGAAGATGTTGCCGCCGGGCAGCCGCAGGTCCCGTTCGAGGTCGAGCGGGGTCTTCGCCTCGATGCAGGGGCGGCCGTCGGCGTCGGTGGCCAGGCAGTCCGCGAGGGGTTCGGCGAGGTGGGCGTCGAGCTGGGCGAGGGTGGACTTCAGCAGTTCCTCGCGTACGGCGTCGTTGTCCCGGTCGAAGAGCCGGGCCGGGGCGTGCAGGCCGAACAGGGTGAGGGTCTGGTAGCCGCGCTCGGCGAGGCCGGCGCCGAGGATGGTGGGGTCGGTCAGGGAGTGGCAGTAGATCTCCGAGGGCGGGGCGGCGGGGAGTTCGCCGGCGGCGGCCTGGGCGTGGGCGGTGGCCAGTTGTGCGTAGCCCTCGGCGATGTGGAAGGTGCCGGCGAACGCCTCCCGCGGGTCGGCGTCGGGGTCACGCAGCCGGGGCAGCCGGGTGAGCAGCATGTTGACCTTGAGCTGGGCCCCCTCGACGGGTTCGGGCGCCGGGCCGCCGGTGAGGACGGCCA
Source organism: Streptomyces sp. NPDC052721 (assembly GCF_040678315.1). Lineage (NCBI taxonomy): Bacteria > Bacillati > Actinomycetota > Actinomycetes > Kitasatosporales > Streptomycetaceae > Streptomyces > Streptomyces sp. NPDC052721. Next base: position 85,206 of record NZ_JBFATL010000038.1, read on the forward strand.
GTTCGTGCGGGGAGGCGTTCACCAGGACGTGCCGGGCGGCGGCGGTGCCCTCGCCGTCGGCGGTGCGGTAGACGACCTCGGCGGTCTTCCCGTCCGTGTCGATCCGGACCGCCTCGTGCCCGGTGGCGATGCGCGCGCCCGCCGCGCGCGCCGCGGCGGCCAGCGCGTCGGTCAGCGCGCCCATGCCGCCGACGGGCACGTCCCAGGCGCCGGTTCCGCCGCCGATGACGTGGTAGAGGAGACAGCGGTTCTGGACGAGGGTGGGGTCGTGGGCGTCGGCGAAGGTGCCGATGAGCGCGTCGGTGAGGACGACGCCCCGGACCAGGTCGTCGGTGAAGGTCTGCTCGATGGCGACGCCGACCGGCTCCTCGAACAGGGCGCGCCAGGCTGCCTCGTCGTCGATGCGGCGGCGCAGGTCGTCGCGGGTGGGCAGCGGTTCGGTGAGCGTCGGGAAGACGCGCTGGGCGACGTGGCCCGTCATGCCGTAGAAGCGCTGCCAGGCCTCGTACTCGCGGTCGCCGCCGGTCAGCCGGGCGAACGCCTCCCGGGTGCGCTGCTCGCCGCCTCCGACGAGGAGGCCGGTGGGCCGTCCCGCGCGCTCCGCCGGGGTGTACGACGAGATGGTTCGGGAGCGGACGCGGAAGTCCAGCCCGAGGTCGCGCACGATCTTCTCCGGCAGCAGGCTGACCAGGTAGGAGTAGCGCGACAGGCGGGCGTCGACCCCTGCGAACGGGCGGGTGGAGACGGCCGCGCCGCCGGTGTGGTCCAGGCGTTCCAGCACCAGCACCGAGCGGCCGGCCCGGGCCAGGTAGGCGGCGGCGACCAGGCCGTTGTGGCCTGCGCCGACGATGACGGCGTCGTACGCGCGGGTTCCCTCGTTCGCGGACATGGTTCTTCGTAGCACGCGGTGATCCACGACGGCCAGAGGGGCCGGGGCCGGATCAGCCCCTCACTTTGTGCGGTGCCGGACGCGCCTGCGGGCCGAGCCGCGCCATGGCGCGCAGGATGTGCTTCGGCGGGAGCTGCCAGCGCAGCCGGGCGGGGATCCGGCGGAGCAGGGCGCCCGTGACGCGCAGCCGGCGGGTGACGGCGGCGGGCGCGGGGGCGGGCCTGCCGTACAGCTCATGGGCGTACGGCGGCAGGGCCGCGTACGCCAGCAGTGCCACCCGCCGCCACAGCAGCTCGCGCGCCGGGACGAGGAGGGGGTGCGCCGGCGGCCGGAGCAGGAAGTCGTCCACGTCGTGTGCGTCGGGTCCGGCGGTCAGCTCGGGACGGACCGCTTCGAAGTACGCGGCCAGCTCCGCCCGGCTCGCCGGCACGGTCTGCGGGTCGAGCCCCACCAGGCGGGCGCTGACGCGGTGTTCGGCTATGTACCGGTCGGCCTGGGCGTCGGTGAGCGGGAAGCCGGAGCGGCGCAGGACGTGCAGGTAGGAGTCGATCTCCGCGCAGTGCACCCACAGCAGCAGCTCCGGTTCGTCGACGCCGTACCGCTCGCCGGTATCGGGGTCGGTCGCGGTGAGCATGCTGTGGATCTTCCGCACCCGCGCCCCGGCCCGCTCGGCGGCCTCGCTCGTGCCGTAGGTCGTGGTCCCGACGAAGTGCGCGGTCCGCATCAGCCGCCCCCAGGCGTCCCGCCGGAAGTCGGAGTTCTGCATGACGCCCCGGACCGCACGCGGATGCAGCGCCTGGAGGTAGAGCGCACGGATCCCGGCGACCCACATCATGGGGTCACCGTGCATCTGCCAGGTCACGGAGGCGGGGGTGAACAGTCCGGGGTCGCCCACGCCCGCAGATGTGCCCACAGCCACTGGACGTCACCCCTTGCCGCCGCTGACCCGCACGTGTGCCGACGCGCGGGGCGTCACACCGTGCTTCCTCCGTGCAGCCTAATCGCCCGGGTCCCGCGCCGGGCAGACAGGCTAACGCCGTACGCGGGGCATCCCCAGGCCGATCCAGGAGATGATTTCGCGCTGGATCTCGTTGTTGCCGCCGCCGAAGGTGAAGATCACCGCCGAGCGGTAGCCGCGTTCCAGTTCGCCGTGCAGGACCGTGCTCGCCGAGCCCTCCTTCAGGGGTCCGGCCGCGGCGACGATCTCCATGAGCCAGGCGTAGGCGTCCCGGCGGGCCTCGGAGCCGTAGACCTTGACGGCGGAGGCGTCCTGCGGGGTGAGCGTGCCGTCCTGGACGGCGGTGACCATCTGCCAGTTGAGGAGTCTGAGCGCGTCGAGGCGGGTGTGGGTGCGGGCGAGGAGGCGGCGTACCCAGGGCAGGTCGGCGACCCGGCGGCCGTCGGCGAGCTTCGTCTCCATCGCCCAGCGCTGTACGTCGTGCAGGGCGCGGATCGCCATGGTGCCGTGGGCGGCGAGGGTGACGCGTTCGTGGTTGAGCTGGTTGGTGATCAGCCGCCAGCCCTCGTTCTCGGCGCCGACGCGGCGGGAGACGGGGACGCGGACGTTCTCGTAGTAGCTCGCGGTGGTGTCGTGGGAGGCGAGGGTGCGGATGAGGGTGCAGGAGTAACCGGGGTCGGAGGTCGGCACCAGCAGCATGGTGATGCCCTTGTGCGGCGGGGCCTCGGGGTCGGTGCGCACGGCCAGCCACACCCAGTCGGCGCTGTCGCCGTTGGTCGTCCAGATCTTCTGGCCGTTGACGACGTACTGGTCGCCGTCCCGGACCGCGCGGGTCTTCAGGGACGCGAGATCCGTGCCCGCGCCGGGCTCGCTGTAGCCGATCGCGAAGTCGATCTCTCCGGAGAGGATGCGCGGCAGGAAGTACGCCTTCTGCTCGTCGGTGCCGTACCGCATGATCGTCGGTCCGACCGTGTTCAGCGCCATCAGCGGCAGGGGTACGCCGGCCTGCGCGGCCTCGTCGAAGAAGATGAACTGCTCCGTCGCCGTCATCCCGCGCCCGCCGTACTCCTCCGGCCAGCCGACGCCGAGCCAGCCGTCCGCGCCGAGCCGGCGGATGGTGTCGCGGTAGAACCGCTTCTGCGCGGCCGGGTCGGCGTACCGGGCGTAGGCGTGGTCCGGAACCAGCTCGGCGAAGTAGGCCCGCAGTTCGGTGCGCAGCCGCTGCTGCTCGGGCGTGTGGTCGAGGTGCACGGCGCCTCCAGGCTCCCCAAGGGCGGTCCTGACGGCGCACACCGTAGAACGTGTTTCAGAAATTGGGAATGCCGGTACCCGCGCGGTTTCGGAGGCACACACGGCCGGAGGCACTCACCTGAGCGTTTCCAGGAAGTCCGCGCAGGCGTCGGCGCACGCCCGGCAGGCAGCCGCGGCGGACTCGGCACCGGGGTGCTCGTCGAACGCGCGGGCGCACTCCAGGCAGACCGAGCGGCACCAGTCCACCCGGACCCGGATCGCCTCCTCGTCCTGCCGGTTCTCCTCGCACAGCACGCGGCAGGTGGCGTCGCACACCTCGGCGCACATGATGCCCAGCCGGCGCGCCCGCTCCTGGCGCTCGCTCCCGTCCGGGTCGACCAGGCTCGCGCGCACGGCACAGGCCCGGGCGCACTCGGTGCACGCCTGGGCGCAGGTGAAACGGTCCTCCAGGAACCGGTAGAGCTGCTGCGAAGTCGGCGATGTCACACCGTGCGGGTAGCCGGGGCGGGCGGCCACAAACCACTGTCCCCGCGGATGGGCAGGCGGGCACCGCCCGGCCATCCGCTGTAACCCATAATGTCCGGGTTCGTACGATTCTGACCGGGTATCCCTGTTCTATGAACACCGCATCGATGCAGCTGGCCGCGGCGAGCGGCCTGATGAGCCTCTTCCTGTTCATCGTGGCCGTGGGCGTACTCGCGCTGCTCGCCGGCGGCTTCTGGATGACCTCGCGCGTCAGATACCGCGAGTCCCCGCGCCCCCGCCCCGAGGAACAGCCCAAGCTGCCGCCGGAGGGACCGGTGCACGAGGTCCGGGAGAACCGGGAGTCCGCGGAGATACCGCGGATCCCCAAGGGCGACCGCCCCCTCACCCCGTACGAGCTGACCAACATGGACACCCGGACCAGCGCGTCGAAGCAGCGTCCCCGCTGGAGCAAGGGCTCCAGCGGCTCGTTCGGCGGCGGCGGACTCGGCGCCCACTGAACCCCGGCACCCCGGCCCGCGCCGGACCGCCGTACGCCCCTAGGCCCTGTCGTCGAACTCCCGTCTGCCGCGCGACGCCATGCACGCACTCTCGCCGCACCGGGCCCCGACCCAAGTACATCCAGTACGAGGGC